>JBATJF010000333.1:0-3736 GCA_049668345.1 Gammaproteobacteria bacterium | reverse complement strand
ACTACCTGAGCCGCTACGGCAAGGTCGTGGTGCTCGACGTGGACTATCATCACGGCAACGGCACGGAAAACATCTTCTACCGGCGCGCCGACGTGTTCACGATATCGTTGCACGGCCACCCGCGCATGACCTACCCCTACTTCAGTGGTTTCGAGGACGAACGCGGGGAAGGCGAGGGACTGGGTTACAACCTCAACGTCCCGCTGCCGGAAGGGCTGGACGGTGCCGCTTACCGGCAGCATCTCGCGCGTGCGCTGAAACAGGTTGCCCGCTTCGAACCGCGCTACCTGGTGCTGGGGCTCGGCCTGGATACCGCGAAGGGCGACCCGACCGGCTCGTTCACCCTGACCACCCGGGACTTTCACGAAAACGGCCGCATGATCGGCGCGCTGGGCCTGCCGACGCTGGTTACCCAGGAGGGTGGTTACCGGACGCGTTCGCTGGGACAGAATGCCAGGTATTTTTTCCAGGGGCTCTGGGAAGGCATGCACGCGGCGCAGCAGACGCGCAGCAAGGGACCACGACGTGGCACTGGCAAGCGCAGCTGACCCGGCGCTGCGTACGGCGCTGCAGCCGGCGGACATCACCGCCGTGCGCACACTGGTGCAGGCAACCGGTTTTTTCAGTAGCGATGAAGTCGGCATTGCCGCGGAGCTGGTCGAGGAAGCCCTCGCCCGCGGTGCGGCCAGCGGCTACCGCTTCCTGCTGCTCGAGCACTCTGGCACCCTGCTGGGCTACACCTGTTATGGCGAGATCCCCGGCACCACCGGCAGCTATGACCTGTACTGGATCGTTGTGGCGCCGGATCAACAGGGCCGGGGCTATGGACGCCGACTGCTCGAGGCAACCGAGGCGTACATCGGCGCGTCGGGCGGGCGCCTGGTGTATGCCGAAACATCCTCGCGCGCGCAGTATGCGCCGACGCGCAAATTCTACGAAGGCACGGGGTTTCACGCCGCGGCCCGGCTGCCGGATTTCTACGCGCCGGGCGACGGCAAGGTGATCTACGCCAAGTCCCTGCAGCCGGCGGGCTGAGTCCGCATGCGGTACACAGCGCCCGTGGCGCAGGCGGCCGGGCGACCGGTTTGCCCGCGAGCGGTTCCCGGTTACAAACGCCCTGAACGGCTGACTGCCCACGCTCGTGACCCTGGTCGACCAGGGTGAGCGCTGAATCCGCGACCCCGGCCCACTCACCCAGCCTGCCATCGACCACAGCGCGTGGCCGGCTCGCAGGCGGGAATTACAACTCATACTGTTTTACACGTACAATCGAGGCTGACGGTTATGACAGCCACCCCGGTGCATGCGCACCGCAGGACGACTGAAGGTAGCCCTGGCATTCTGATCCACTGCGGCAACGGGGGTGTCGTCACTCGGGCGCAGATTTCCGAAAACAACGCGGTCACACAGAAGAGTATAAAACCATGATCAAACCATTCCCGTACCGGCCGGTCGCCGGTGACAGCAAACCAACAGATCAACCCGGCGCACGGCTGGCCACGCCCTGGATGGCCGTTATCGCCGGCGTGCTTATGCACCTGCCGGTCGCGCATGCCGAGAACTTCACGCCACCGGAACTGGAGGGCTTTACGCTGCACTCCGAGCGCGATGCCGACGGTGACGGTGACAGCGTGAACGAAACCCATATCGTGCAGTACATGAACATGAACGGCGACAGTTTGTTCAGCATGACCACCCGGGGCCGGCTCTGGGCATGGAGCCTGGATACACGCGACTCCGACAGCGGCAACGACAACTACGTCATCCGGGACAGCGATTGTGACGGCAGCTTCGACGAAGTCTATGGACTGGACGAGGAGTATCACGTCCCCGACTGCCTGGAATAGCCCGATCCTGTCTCCCGCATGCGCGGGAGACGAGTCGGCATTGCACTCTCTGCACGCACCCGTGTTGGGCAAACCTGCCTGCCCTGCACTCGAATCGTGCGCACCGTCCGCTGCACGGTTGTCGGTGCGCACGGTAATACCGGCTGTTTACAGGCGCTTGCCGAATCCCGGGCAACTGGCATGCATCCTGCACTTCCCCTGGTGAAGCTGGTTTTTTGGCGGCACATGCCGCCTGTCAACGGGGGCAGCCATGGTCAACACACTACGGGACACCCGGCCACAGGATTACGACTGGCTCGGCCAGCGCTTCGATACCTCATTGCGCCTGATCGCACGGCGCTCGGTCAGGGTCTGGTTCAACCGCGGCCGGCTCGACCAGGTGTTGAGCGAACACGTCGGCGTCTGTCCGCACTGTGAATTGCTCTATGCCATCGACAGCGATGGACGCCAGGTCAGTTCCAATATCCGCACCGGCGCAATCGACGCCGATGCCTACGGCCAGGACCTGTCCCGGCGGCCCTACTCCGTCAGCCTGTCGGTGCTGAACAACGCGGCCTTCCTGGGTGCATTTCTGTGCGATACCTACATCAGCCAGGCAAGCCGTCGGCCATGCGTGACCGTGATGTACGGCGTCACGGCAGGACAGTCGGTGCTGGGCTACATCGCCGCGGACTTCGACCCGGCCAGCCTGAACCGGTCACTGCAGAAAATACAGGCGGTACAGACCGGGTAATTGTCGTACCACTGCCTGAACCCTCACTTGCTGTCTCCAGCAGAATGGCAGTATTCACGGCACTGGCATCGTTGGTAGCGGAAATATCCGGTACCGGAGCATCACAAGCATCGATCGTCAGGCTGACGTTCAATGGTGCGTGACCAAACCCTCGCAGATTTGGCCCGGCCTGGTCGGGCATTACCCTGTCTTTTTTCAACTCTCTAATGAAAAACCGGGTTCGGGAGGAAACCACATCCTGCCCTCTGCCGCTGCTCGCTGTTAAGGGCAAGTATGCACCACCGACAGGCGGGCTCAGGCGCGCGTGCTGCCGATGCGTGCGAGAATATCCTGGCGCGCCCGCGCCAGCATCGAGTCGCGGTCGAGGCTGTCGAGAATATCGCGGATCACCCGCTTCGGCCCGCCCTCCCCCCAGGAACAGCCGGCCGCGAGGTAGGCCTCCGCCGCGCGCCCGACCACGTAGGTCGAGTAATAGGCCACGGCGCCCTGCGTGCCGGCGGTCAGCAGGGTCGACAGGCCGCCGCTGCCCGCCTTCAGCAGCGACGACACCAGGTGTATGAACCAGGTGGTGCCCATGAGCAGCAGCAACTGCTTGCTGATGGTCTTGATCAGTTTGCCGGACTGCGCACGCGTCATGGGCATGCCGTAGACATCGGCCAGGTGCACGACCATGGACAGGTCCACGGTCACCGCCGCTGCCAGGTCCGCGATCGGCACCGGGTTGATGGCCACCGCGATGCCCTTGACCAGACTGTAGTTGCGCACGACCCGGTCGCCCAAGCGGCGGCGCGCCGCCAGGACGCGCGCGCCGACCTTGTCGCTCAGCTCACCGGCGAACAGGCTGGCATTCAGTGCGGCCAGGGCCTTGCCCTCCGCTTCCAGGATCTCCCAGATGCGTTCCCTGAGCGCCGTGATATCGGGCGGCGGCGCGCGCTCGGTCTCGGTCTCGTGGCCCTCGGCATCCGTGGTGATATAGATGCGCGGCGCCGGGTCGGCAGAGACCTCGATGAGGTTCTCCGGCGGTATCAGGGATTGCAGCCGCCCCAGCAGGCTGTCGCGCAGCTGGCCGCGCTGCGCGACAGTGTAGCGGTCGCACTTGTTCAGCACCAGCAGCAGCGGCCTGTGCTGCTGCGCCAGGCCCTGCAGCGCCTGGTAC
>JBATJF010000332.1:0-6782 GCA_049668345.1 Gammaproteobacteria bacterium | reverse complement strand
GCCGCCACCCGCGACCGGTCGCTGGATGAGTTCCACACCATTCTCTCCGGCAGGAAGCAAACCGGTACCGGTGGCTGACTATCCAGTCACTATCCTGGACTCTGTAGCACAAGGAAAGTTAAACATGGCAATTATTCATCCGACACCCAAAGAAATCGAAGTACGCCAGATGCTCACCATGCTGTACGGAAGCAAGCTCACGGTCAGCACAGGCGAGGCCCTTGCCACGGATGCAGACTGCGGATATGCTGCTGCGGTCTTCGTGAGCGATGACGGCACCCCTGTTACCGCCTGTGTCTGTGACATGCAGTTCGCCGCCTTCGCAGGCGCAGCACTTACACGCATACCGCGCGGCGCGGCCGAGGATGCAGTAAAATCCGGCAAGCTGAGCGAGAACATGCAGGGCAACCTCAAAGAAGTCATGAATATTTGTTCACGACTGTTTATGGACGACAATAGCCCCCATCTCAAACTGGACAATTTGTATGAATCGATCGGTGTATTGCCAGATAGCGCGCGCTCACTTATGGACTCGGTGCAGGGCCGCCTCGACCTGATAATCTCCATCCCTGACTACGGGGATGGCAAGTTATCGTTTCTGTCAACATAAGGAAATCCGGATACGGCCCAGCCCGCCACTACCATGCTACACGCGGCATGACCAGGTATATCTGTACGGGTAGTGCCGGGATCACACATGACTCGGGAAAAGTCCGGTCAAGTGACACACCCCCGGAATTGCGTGCGTAGCATGGCAATCCTGTCGCGTACGAACGATCGCCATGAGATTACTCCCCCGCCGCGCTCCCGGTAGTTACGGGTTGATCAGGGGTTCATTAACCGCAACCAGGAAGCCCCGCTGCAGGTCAAACAGTGCCTGGAATATATATGTTGAGGGCATGGCTGCCATGTCAATATGATCCGGCAGACAATGCCAGGCTAATCTTTTGCGAACAGCAAACTCACCGGGACGCAGTAACCTCTTCAGCCCGATGCATTCATGCTGCCGGTGATGAGCCGCCGGCGACCGAGTGGCCGTTATCTTTCAACCTGCTGTGGATTACATAACGGTCACGACCGCTGTTCTTGGCGATATAAAGCGCCTTGTCTGCAGCTTCAAGCAAGTCCTCCACTGAAGAATAGGTTTCACCTTCGCCCATAATGGCAAGGCCGATGGACGCAGTCACGTTGATTTCCTTGCCGTCATTGACGATGTGTTTCAGCTTATGGAAGGTATTGATAAGACGCTCGGCTACGATGCGTGCGGAATTTTCACCGTGTCCCGGCAAGATGATCACGAATTCCTCGCCACCAAAACGCGCGACGATGTCGTCATCGCGCGTACCCTCGACAAGCGCACGCGCGGCCCGCTGCAGCACCTGGTCACCAGCGTGGTGGCCATGGGTATCGTTTACCCGCTTGAAGTGGTCGAGATCAACGAACATAACAACCATTGTCCAGTCACGATCTTTCGCCATGGTGAATTCGCGGGCCAGCTTCTCATCCAGATAGGCACGGTTAAAAAGCCCGGTCAGGCCATCACGTCGCGAGCGCTCCTCGAGCTCCCGGGTTCTGGTTTCCAGCACCTCGGCTGTTTCCTGCAGCCTGCTGGCCTGCTGTAGCGTCTGCAGGTTCATCATCATTAGCGTTTCCCTGGCGTTATCGAGCAGGGTATCCGAGTAACTGTAATCGCTGAGGTCGGTATCGAACATGTCCTGCGCCTCGACCAGGTCCTCGTGCAGCACTTCCATCATTTCCCTGAACATTTCCTCGCCGATATCCAGGCGGTCATTCGCCAGATCAGCGATCAGCGGCAGATTGTTGTGTTCGGTCGGATTCTGCATGGCATCGACCAGCAGACCGGAGAGCGAGACACAGCGCATGAGTTTCCCGCTTTCCCCGTCCTCACAGGTGATTTTCGAGGTGTGGCTGTTCATTACCGCGTCCAGCAGGTATTCCGGAAATCCCCATTTGCGCAACATCCATGCACCGATAAGGGCATGGTCTGCACCGAGTTGCTCGCTTTCACAAGCAACTATCGCAGCGTGATCGCACTGGTTGACACCGAGACCCAGGTAAAAATTCGGGTCCATCTTGTCGATGACCAGCATCCCGATATCCTGCAACAGGCTGGCCAGGAACAGCTCTTCCCTCGCACGCAGCTTCATGACGATGCCGAGCCTTTTTGCACAGGTCGCAGAGGCAACCGAGCGTTTCCAGAAATGTTTGTAATCGAAACCCTGGTCGGCGTTGTTGTGCATGCTGGAGGCCAGCGAGAAACTGAGTGTCAGCATGAGGGTCCCGTTCAACCCAAGCAGGGTGATTGCCTGGCGCAGGGTCTCGGTCCTGCGGCGCAATGCATAGATGGGAGAGTTTGCAACCCGCAGCACCTTGGCCGCCAGTGCCGGGTCCGAACTGATGACATCACAGACCATGCCGATATCGACATCCGGGTCCTGAGCCATTTCAATGACACGCATGGCGACAACCGGCGGGCTGGGCAGGTTGGTACAGCGCTCAAGCCGGGCCTGTAGCTGCGGGTCCAAATGCGAATCTGCTGCTTTGTTCATGCTGGCACTCCCCTGTGCAATAAAATCCATGTCGATGACGGCAGGGCGCCGGTGCGGCCCCCGCCCGCTGATTGCCTCGCTCGCAGCCAGACGCAATACTACTTCAGGTGTATCGACCCGGCAGCGCGCATGTTTAGTTCACAGCCGATGATTTGCGGGGAATTTCAGGACCTTGCAATTCAAGCCTGCCGGAGGCGCCGGCAGGCATGGACGGGGACTATTTCCGGCTTACCCAGGGCCCCCGGAGGCCGAATTCCTTGTCCAGCCGCCTGGCATAGCGCCTCGCCTCGTCGCTGGTGGTGAATCCGGGCACGCGCAGGCGGTACATCAGGTCGCCCTCTATGGTGAGTGTCTGGCGTTCTACGGGAATGCCCTGCTCCTTGAGCTTTGCCGCCAGTTCCAACATGGCCTGCTCCTGTGAAGATGACGCAACATTCACGACCCACTCTTCGTCGGCCACGGCCTGCGCTGTGGTGTCGCGAGCCGCCGGTTTGGCCGGCGTGGCCTGCTTTGCCTGTGCCGCCGGCCTGGCGGTCCCGGATTGACTGGGCACTGTTGCCGGCTTGGTGGACACGGCCTGCTTCGCCGGTGCTGCCGGCTTGGCCGGAGCCGGCTGTTCTGTAGCTGCCGGCTTGTCGGCCGCTTCGGCAAGCCGGCCCTGCAATTCGGAAACGCGGACCTCAAGCGCAGCAATACCTGCCTGCTGTTCCTGGCGCAGGCCGGCAACCACCGTGTCGTTGACTGCCCAGTTCCTGTTGACGGTCTCGCTGAGCGTCGAGATGGTATCGGTCAGTTCATCGAGACGGGCCGTGATGGCAAGCTGCCGCGCCCGTAATTCGCGGACCAGTTGTTCGTCTACGGCCATGGCTGCGATTGCGTCCGTGTCGGCCCTGCCTGCGTCTTTGGCAGCACCGGGCACTCCGGCAAACCAGCCACGCAGGGTGCCGGCAACATTGCCGGGCATGCCGTCGTCACGATAACCGGTATAGTTTCCGGCAAAAAACAGCAGGCCGATGATGAGCACCAGCGGCAACACCAGCCCCGGCAGCAGCTTTCGAGAGGTCCGGGGCCCGGCGGTAGCTGCAGCAGCCGTCTGCATCGGTGTATCGCCGTCATGCACCGGACCCGCCGCGTCACCCGGCTGCGGTGTCGCACTGCTGCCGGGTGGGCCTTCGTCCCGGATCTTGCTGATGATGCTGCTGAGGTTTCTGTTGCCTTCCATGTCCGTTCCCTTTTCGCTGCAAGCAAACCCGATGACGAACCAGGACGCGCCGATTCTCGCACACAAGGGCCGGACAGGCCACCAGCCGGCACGTACGCCACTGTCATTAATATCGCGACGTCGTGCATGCGGCGCCGCACCGGCAAACTGGCTTCATCCGGATAGTGCAGCATATGCCCGGCCGGAGGATGGCCATTCGGGCATCCTCCGTTAAAGCCCGGCCGGTGACAGCCGTTATATCCGGTGGGAAAACCGGCCTGAGATAGCCATGGCAAGTTTTGAAAAAATCAGTTCGCTCCCTCCGATTCCGTCCGAATTGCCGCGGGTACGGCCCCTGCCGCAGCGCAAGCCACGCGAAGACCGTAAGGGTTCACGCGCCGACAAACAGCCGCAGGCAGACGACCAGGATCCGGGCGACGGGGAGCAGATGCACATCGACGAATACGCCTAGCGGCCGGCCCGCAACGCGACAAGTCACCCTCGATCAATCGATCGGGTCGACCCTGACCAGCAAGCGGAAACGCCGCGGATCGCTGTGGCGCACGCCATAACGGCGTGCCGCGGGCGGTTCGCTGTCCGGCAACAGGTTGCCGCCGGCATCCAGCCATTGACCCGGCCTGCCGCGCAGGACGGTACGCAAACCCGGCGCGTGACGGCCGGGCACAGTGTCCGGCCCGGCGTGGTCGGTAAACTGATAGAGCTCCACTTCCACTTCGCGCCCGTGGCGTGTTGCCTGTACGTAACAACCCTGCACATCCTCACGCTGCACCAGCCTGGCATGGGGTACCGCTCCGCGCCGCGTGAGTTCGATCCAGGGTACCTGCAGCTGCGGCGTTACACTGCCGGTTGCCAGAAATGCGGCCTCTCCTTCGCCCACGATCACCTGCCACTGGCTGCGATGTCGCTGCCCGTGACCGGATGTCCTGAAATCGCGCTGCCGGCCGACCGGCCCGGTTGCTGCAGGCGGCCGCTTTGATCCAAGCAGCTCGCGCACCTCCATCGGGTTACTGCTGCGCAGCACGGTGACCAGGTACTGCTCCGCGGCGGCATCGGGCGCGAAGCAGCCCGCGGCCATGCAAGACAGCAGCAGGACTATGGCATTGGATAACAAACGCACCCGCATCGTTGACCGCTGCCTGTCAGCTCAGGTATTCACCCGCGACGGAACCGGACCGGATCAGTCGCTCGACGAAAAATTCCAGTCGCCCGGTTGCCATCCGGGGTAGTGGCCAGCGCTCGGTGCGATCGGCCATTTTGCGGAATGCCAGTGCGGAGCGGCTGCGCGGATAGGCCTCGACCACCGCCAGCTGGCGCTGGACCGCCTTGCGCAGGTACTCGTCGTACGGCACCGCACCCATGTAGCCCAGCGTCACGTCGAGAAAGCGCTGCGAGACACGCGCCAGCTTCTCGAACAGCTGCCGGCCTTCGTGGGCATTACCGATCATGTTCGCGAGTATGTGAAATCGGTCGACGCCGTGATCGCGGTTCAGCACCTTGATCAGGGCATAGGCATCGGTCAGCGAGGCGGGTTCGTCACAGACCACCACCACGACCTCGTGCGCCGCACGGGTGAAGGTCATCACGCTCTCGGACAGGCCGGCCGCGATATCGACCAGCATGATATCCACTTCGCCCTGCAGTTCGCTGAACGCACGGATCAGCCCGCCCTGTTCGGCCGTGGACAGGTTGAGCATGCGCCTTGTTCCTGATGCGGATGGCACGATCCGCAATCCCGCAGGCCCTTCCACGATGACCTCCTCGAGGCTGGCCTCGCCCGAAATCACGTGCGACAGGTTACGCCGGGCATTGATGCCAAGCAGCACATCGACATTCGCCAGACCCAGGTCGGCATCGAGCAGCATGACCTTGCGACCCTGTTGCGCCATGGTGACGGCAAGGTTGATCGAGACGCTGGTCTTGCCGACGCCACCCTTGCCACTGGCCACGGCAATGACCTTGACCGGTCGTGGCAGGCCGGCCATGCGACGCAGTCCAGCCGCCTGGTCAGGCCTCCGCTCAGGCATGTGCGTGTACACGCGTCGTGGCCTCCGTGCTTCCCAGTGCATGCAGCCAGGCCTCGTCGGATTGAGTCGTGGCACCGCGTTCGGCCAGCAACAGGGCCTGCGCCGCCAGCTGGCACGCCCTCGCCGGGTGAAAATCATCCGGGACCCGCTGCCCGTCACCGGTATAGACCAGCGGCAGGCCGTGCCTTATCAGCACAGAAAGCACGCCGCCCAGGCTGGTCGCCTCGTCCACCTTGGTCAGGATGCACTTGTCCGGACGCAGCGCACTGAAGGCCTGCAGCACGTCGTCGTTGACAGACATCTGGCTGTTGGCGGCCAGCACCAGATAGCGCCGTATCACCGTCCCGCCGCCATTCAGCATGGCGAACTTGTCCAGCAGGTCGGTATCGCGCTGACTGGTGCCCGCGGTGTCGATCAGGATCAGCTTGCGTTCATCCATCTGGTTGATGATGACGCGCAGTTCCTCTTCGTCGCCGGCGATATGCACCGGCACGCCCAGCAGTTTGCCGTAGGTACGCAGCTGTTCGTGCGCACCGATGCGGTAATGGTCCATGGTGACGAGTGCGACATGACGCCGCCCGTGGCGCAGCGCGAAGCGTGCCGCGATTTTCGCGATGGTAGTGGTCTTGCCGACCCCGGTCGGACCGACCAGCGCCACCACGCCACCCTCCTCCATCAGGTCATCGCCGGCGATCGGCAGCATTTGCTCGAGCTCTGCCAGCGCCTGCTTCCAGCCGGTCTCGGCATCGTCGATCCCGGTAATCCGGTCGGCAATGCGGTTGGCGATCACCGGGTGCAACTGCATGAGTTCCAGCCGCTCCATGACGGCCGCGCGCACCGGCTCGCGCCGGCGCATGGCATCCCAGCCCAGCTGGGCCAGCGGAACTTCCAGCATGGCGCGCAGCGCCCGGATTTCCTGCTGCATGCCGCTGACCACCTGGCTGTCGACGACGGGCTGTGCCGGCG
>JBATJF010000331.1:0-16639 GCA_049668345.1 Gammaproteobacteria bacterium | reverse complement strand
GTCAGGGTGCGGACGCGGGAAAATTCCTGTTGCTCGAGCAGTGGCTCGATATCAGCGGGCGTGTCCTGCGGGATGCGGATGTTCTGTACTTGCAGGCACCCGGCCATCAATGGCAGCAATAACAGTGACGCAATCAGGTACAGGGGGCGATCACGCATGGGTGGCCTCGTCAGCCTCGCTGGTAACGATGGTTTCGAACTGCTGGTCGATGATGCGCTGGTAACCGGCGACCAGTTGTTCAACCCGGTAGGTACTCACCGGCTGACTTATGCCACGCAGGTGTATGGACTGGTATTCACCTGCCATTACACGATGCCTGACGTCGTCGCGCTCGTACATCTCGCGCGAGATGACGATTTCATTGGCGTTGGTAATGCCGCACAGGCGTGAAGCCAGGTTCACGGTATCGCCAACCACGGTGTATTCCATACGATTCCTCGATCCCATATTGCCGGCCAGCATGCTGCCGGTATTCACGCCTATCCTGAACTGGACCGGGAACAGGTTCTTTTCGAGGCGCACGCGGTTTTCCTGCTCGACCAGGCGCTGGATCAGCAGCGCGCAGGTTATGGCATGAAAGGCATGATCCTTGTCCGGCTCCGGCGCGCCGAATACGAGCATGACGCCGTCACCCATGTACTTGTCCACCATGCCCTGGTTGATTTCGCAGGCGCGCGTCACCAGGGTAAAGTAGCGGTTCAGTATGCTGACCAGGTCTTCGGGCCTGATGGTCTCGGAGATCTGTGTAAAGCCCTTGATGTCCGCGAACACAACGGTACCTTCCACGCGCTTGCCGCTGAGTCCGACATCGTCGAGGTTGGACAGGATCTCGCGTGCCACGCTTGGAGATACATAGCGTGACAGGGCGCTCTTGACCTGGGATTTCTCCAGCATACCCTCGGCCATTTCATTGAACGCCTCCATCAGCAATCCCAGCTCGTCCTTGCGGCATTCCTTGAAACGGAAGGTGTATTCGCCCTTGCCGATGGCATGGCTGGCATTGACCAGTTGATCAATCGGCTGGGTGATGCGCCGCCCGAGTGCAAAGGACATCGCCACGCCCAGCGTGATGATCAGTACCGTGGCACCCACGATGGTCTGGATGGCCTCCCTGAGCGAAGCCGTCATGCCGGCCTGGCTGAACGTGACCATGGCATAACCGGCCGTGACGTCCTGGAATGACACAGGCTGGATGAACGACATCACGGTCTCGGCCCTGGTGCCGGACAAAGGTGTCCAGTTCCAGATATGCGTGCCTGCGGTGTTGCGGATAATGCGGCTGACGTCCTTGCTGGTGAGCGGGTTCTTCTCTTCGAACAGCGCTCCGGCCTGTGTGATGAGCGTGCCATCGATGGTCGCGATCGCGGTACCGACCACACTGCTGCTGTTGGAGAAGCTGCTGGCGATTGAATCCAGCGCCAGCTTGTCTTCCGCCAGCAAGGGCTCGCGCGCGGATTTTGCCATCAGTCGCGCCAGGGTGCCGCCAAGTTCGCTGATCTGTGCCTCCAGCTGGCGTGATTGCTGCTGGATGAGAATGGTCCCGAGCAGCAGCATGCAGCTCACGATGACTACGGTAATCAGGAACGATAATTTGTAGGACAGCGGCATGCGCTGGATACGGTCATGCAGCCCGCGCCAGTGCCTGGCCACGGACGAAAACAGGGCGCGCAGGCGTGTCCGCTTCCTGAAGACGGTGATGGCGCCGGGGCTGATCGCATCGTCGTCGCTCGCCGTGCCGCTGATATCCGGTTTTTCCTGCAATGGACTGTCCATCAGTGCACCTTCCGGCATACGGTAATCGCGGTACATGCGCCGTCTGTGTACAATGTGGTGTCGATAAAGCATTCGCCGGTATGCACATGACCCTGATCAGACCCTTTGCCGCCCTGCGCCCTGTCAGCGAACACGCCGCGGATGTGGTGGCGCCGCCCTACGATGTACTCAGCTCGGCCGAGGCACGTGAACGTGTGCGCGGCCGACCCTTGAGTTTCCTGCATATCTCCAAGGCCGAGATCGACCTGCCGGAAGGCACCGATCCCCATGCCGCCGAGGTCTATGCGACAGCTGCGCGTAACCTCGAGCGCATGCTTGCCGACGGTGTCCTGGTGCGTGACACGGCACCCTGCTACTACGTCTATCGCCTGGTGATGGGCGAGCACGTGCAAACGGGGCTGGTGGCTGCGGCGTCCGTGGCCGCCTACGACAGCAACCGGATTCGCAAGCACGAATTCACCCGCCCCGACAAGGAGGACGACCGGGTGCGCCAGATCGAGGCGCTCGATGCGCAGACCGGCCCCGTGCTGCTGGCCTACCGCTCCACCGCGGAAGTCGACGGCGTGCTCGAGCGGATCACGCAGGAATCGCCGGCTGCCGATCTGGTCGCCGATGACGGAATCAGTCACACGCTCTGGGTGGTGCGCGATGCGGCGCTCATCGACTCGCTGACCCGTGCCTTCGATGCCATGCCCGCCCTGTATATCGCGGACGGCCATCACCGCTCCGCGGCGGCTTCCCGGGTATCCGCCAGCCGGAACGATGCCGACGGCAGTTTCCTGACTGTTATCTTTCCCCATAACCAGATGCAGATCCTCGACTACAACCGGGTGGTCCGTGATCTGGCCGGGATGAGTGCGGAGCAGTTCCTCGCCCGCGTCAGTGCCGCCTTTTCCATCACCCCGGAAGCTGGCGCGGTTCATCCCCGACGGTCCGGCGAGTTCGGCATCTACCTGGCAGGGCAGTGGTACCGGGTTGCGGTGCCGGCGGATTCCATCCCCGCCGATCCCGTCGCGCGGCTTGACGTCAGCCTGCTGGCTGACCGCCTGCTCGCCCCGGTGCTCGGGATTACCGATCCGCGGCGTGATACGCGCATCGATTTCGTCGGGGGTATACGCGGCCTGGGCGAGCTCGAACGACGTGTCGACAGCGGCGAAATGGCGGTCGCCTTTGCCCTGTATCCGACCCGCATGGAAGACCTGATGGCGGTGGCCGATGCCGGCGAGGTGATGCCGCCCAAGTCCACCTGGTTTGAGCCCAAGCTGGCGGACGGTCTGGTATCCCTGGTGCTCGATTGACACAGGTGGAAGGCCGGGTGGCTGCTTGTGGTGGTGGTTGCTCATGACGTTCTGCTGTCAGGCGACCTCGCTCTCGAATGTATAGCCCAGTTCCCTGGACGGCTCCTGGATAAAGTTCCCCTGTATATAATGTATGCCGAGCTGCCATAGCTTCGCGAGGCAGCTGGAATCCTCGACGTTTTCGGCGATGCAGGGTTTGCCTGACTTTTTCGCAATCTCGATAACCGCCCTGACGGTATCCTGCGCTTCCTTATCACTGGTGAGCCTGGCGATCAGTGAGCTGTCGATCTTTATAATGTCGGCAGGTACATGATTCAGTATCTGCACTTTCCCGTTGCGTCCGATATGCTCGAGTGCCACCTTGCAATTGATGGAATGAACCGCCTCGACAAATGACATGGTGTGCGTGAGGTCGAGTTCGGCCACCTGTTCCGGGATTTCAAACACCACGCCTTCGCTGTCCAGCCCGTATTCCAGCAGCCTGTCGCTGATCCAGTCTGCCAGGTCGTTGTCTGTCAGGGTCGAGCCGGACAGCTTGATATAAAACGAGGTGGTACTGTTCTTGCGCAGTTCAGCCAGCGTGGCGAAGGCATGGTCGATAATCCAGCGGTCGATCTTGCCGCTGAGACCGGTTTTGTCGGCAATTGCCAGGAATTCACCCGGCAGGATGGTGTGGTCTTGTTCATCGAGTATCCTTAGCAGTACCTCGTAGCGCGGGGATGTGTCCCCCTTCAGGCTGACAATCGGCTGGTAGACGAGATAGAAACGTTCCTGCTCGATGGTGTCACTGATAATCCAGTCCAGGTCGCTCTTCTGTTCGTTGCTGATGCTGTCGTCGACAATCGTGCTGTGAGTATGGATCTGGTTGCCGCCCGAGGTGCGTGCGACCTCGCAAGCCATGTCGGCATAGGAGATGATTTTCTGGATATCCTGTGCGTGTTCGTTGATTGCACAAATACCGATGCTGGCAGTCAGGGTGAATGCGCGTCCGCCTGCCTCCGACAGGTGGTGCCCAATAGTATTCAGCAGCTCCTCGCCGGCACGCTGGATGGCGTCCTGATCACTGGCCTGTTTCAGGATGGCAAAACTGAAATCCCCAAAACGTGACAGCGTATCTTCATCGCCGCACTGTTTGCTGATCAGGCTGGCCATGTCACACAACACAGCATCACTGGCGGCAATGCCGGCCTCGTCGCGCACGGACTTGAAATTGTCCAACATCACATAGATGAGCGCGCGTTTCCTGTTGCTGACCGGGTGGGCAATGCGCTGGGCAAGCAGTGTCATGAAGTGCTGGCGGTTGGACAGGCCAGTGAGCATGTCTTTATTCGACAATGAATTGATTCGTTCCTCGAGTTCCGAACTCGATGTATGGACACGTATCAGAAGCTGTGTGCAGGGTTCTCCCGCCATGGTTGCAGGCGAGCATTCCATGGTGCAGTTGAACTTGCCTTCATGAGGACTCAGACACTCGATGTCGAGCATTCTGCTGTCGTCATCGTTTTCGAAATCGGTCTTGAGAAATTCCTTGAACGTGTCGCGCTGCTCGCTACTGATCATATCCAGCACCGGCATGCCCTCGATCTCTTCCCTCGTTTCGATGGCAAACAGCTTCATGTAGGGACGGTTTGCATAAACATGCATGCCATCGTGGATGTAGGCAATGGCATCACTCGAGTTTTCGATCAGTTCATTACAGCGTGTTTCGCCGTCTTGCAGTTTCTTTTCGAGCCGCTGCAAGCTGTGGCGCAGCCGGATTGTCTCCATCTGCCGCTCGAATACCATGTGCAGGTGTTCGGGCCTTTCATACGATACCAGCTCGTCAATGCCGCTTTTCCGTGCGCTGATGACATCTGCCTCGCTGGCGGCATCGGCGATCGCGATAACGGCGGGGGGAGTGGGGCACCGTTCGAGGATCGAGCCGATCTCTTGCAAATCGGGCAGGCCGTCGCCACTGCCGCAGATAACAATGTCGGGAAGCTGCTGTTCGAGTGCCGCAGCCAGTGCATCGCCGCTGGCGACGTGATCGAAGGCGAGGGTATGGCCGGCGTTTCTGAACTCTGTGGCAAGCGATTCGGCATCGGAACCGCTTTCCTCCACGATGAGCAGGCGTAATGATTCACCAGTTGTCACTGCAGACCTCTTTTCCGGAACAGCCACTGGAATGGCCAGCAATGAATGAGCAGATGTCATGCTTAGTGCTGGCCCCGACCTGACTAATGTCGGCAACACATCCATGGTCTTGAATTACACCCTATATATGCCGGCCTGGACCGGGCCGGGTGTGCAGCCGCGGGTGTTTCCTGTCGCGAGGATTCCTGATAGCATGCAAGTAACTGATAATCTGAACGTTTGCATGTCCGGCTGGTGAAACCCGGCAGCCGGCCTGAATACCCGGAGACACGCTATGCACCCTGTGACGGTAAGAACTGAAGCCGCGGATGATGTCCGTGCCATCGATGTGGTTCACATCAGCGCCTTTGGTGGCGAGGCGGAGGCACAGCTGGTCAGTGCGCTGCGTGCCTCGAATGCCTATAACCGGGAACTGTCGCTGGTTGCCGAGCTCGGCGGCCGCATCGTCGGACACGTGTTGCTGACCCGCGTGCCGTTGCGCAAGGGTGGTAGCGAAAAGCAGGTGCTGGCGCTGGGTCCGATGTCCGTGGTGCCGTCCCAGAGTCATCGCGGTATCGGCTCGGAACTGATCCAGGCCAGTGTCAAACTGGCGCGCGAGAAGGGCTATGGCAGCATTGTCGTCCTCGGGCACCCCGAATACTACAAGCGCTTCGGTTTCGTGCCGGCGAAAGAGCGGCAGGTGACCTGCAACCTGCCGGCGCCAGAGGAAGCGTTGACGGTCTACGAAGTTGAAGCCGGCAACCTGGCCGGGGGCGGGCACGTGGAATACCCGGAGCCGTTCATCGCGCTGTACTGATTAATCGACGGCTGGCCGGGTCAGCGGCCTGCCGGCGTAAAATGGAACTGCGCGAAACAACCGGTATTCTCCAGTTGCCGTGTGAGAATAATGTTGTCCCGGCGACCGTTCCGTTCCAGGATACAGTTGCAGCCAGGGCGAAACGGCAATGATGGCAGTAACAGGGATGCCTGTTGTCCCAGTGCCTCGATCCCGGGCAACAGGATGCCCTGCATGCGCTTGTCTGCGCGCGGGTCAAGGCGAAAATCGTCGTTGCAGGCAAAGGCCCAGATTGCCTCGCCGGCCGGAGCCAGCAGTTGCACGCCCAGCTCCAGACCGCGCTCACCGGTGAATTTCAGCCAGCGGATGACACCCGGCTGCCAGTCTTTCTCGGCGGGATCTTTCTGTTGCACGATGGCGACCAGCTCGCCGACGCGGGCGTTCGAGGCCGTAATATTGTCCCAGAGCAGGCTGTAGCCGCCGGCGCTCGTGTCCGTCATCTGCCAGGATTCGATATGCGAACCCCGGGTGGCGTCCGCATGGAAGGCACCACGCAGCAGCTCGTCCGCCACGTCTGTCCGGGTCGTGAAGCTTGTCGAGCTGTCGAAGGTGGGATCGGGCAGGTAATGGTGATCCGTGATCGAGTCATCGTCCTCGTGAGCCTGGCCGCAGGGCCCGGCGATGAGAGCGTGTATGGCGTTGATGCCGGTGAGCAGCCTGACCGGGGAGTGGTGGTGGTGCCGCGGGAATTTGCGTTTTGGCATCGCGCCCCACGCCAGCATGAGCTGCTGCAGGGTTTCGGTATTGCCGATGCCGGTGTGGTTCACGGCCTGACCGTCTTCGGCGGACAGCACGTCGCGTAACTGCCCGGTGGCTGCCGAGGTATCCAGGATGCGTGTGTGCTTGTCGGTCGCCGCGTCTTTCGCCAGTGCGCGGTAGACGGGTGGGGAGTCGGATTGCAGGTTAAGCGTGAACAGTCCGCTGGTGCGTGTATTGCTGGCCGGCACCAGGCGACAGAACCGGGCCCAGTCCAGCAAGGCGCTGTAGACGTAATTGATTTCTTTCTGGCGCATGCGGTACGGGCAGGCCAGTGACAGCAGCAGGATCTGCTTGTAAATGGTTGCGATGGTGCTTTCCTCGCTGGCCGGCGCGGTCGGGTCGGTGACGGGGCTCGTGGTGATGCCGTATTCCTCGGCCAGTGCATACAGGATGTGAATGCTTTTCCAGAGACCATCCGGGTACGGGATATAGATCTGGTAATGGATCAGCAGCAGTTCGCTGAGGTAGCGCAGTGCGCGATGAATCGCGATTGCCAGCTGGTTTTCCTGGTTGAGTTTCCTGCCGAGATCGTCCGCCAGTATACGGTAGCCGGTCGCCATTCGATTAAGGATATCCAGCGCCTGCGTGGCAGCTGTACTGTCTGCTTCCTGCAGCGGCATCGGTTTGCCCAGAAAGCTTTTCTTGAGTGCGTCGGTAACACACATGACGGAGGTCGACATCAGTTCGAGCGCCATGTGGCGATTGTCTGCCGGAATGTCGAGGGTGTTGATTTGATCCAGGGCATCGTTCAGCAGCTGCCGCGTATGCCCGGTATTGAGCAGTGGCAGGTCGTCAACCCAGATCCTGATCGCTTCCGGGTTGGTATTGAAACTGTTGCGTGCGGGTTGCTTGCGTTGCGGGAGCTGGAGTTCCATGACCGGTCTGTCCTGCCTGTTGTTATCGCCTGCGAAAACCGTCTGCGCGCTAGTATATGTAATCATGCAGTGGCTGTCAGGGTCTGTAGACGGGCGTTTTACCCGATTCTCCGGGGATTTCCTCGACGAGCCGGGGGACCAGGTAGCCCGGCAGCGCTGCGTGTACCGACTCTAACAGTGCGCAGGCGCGGTCAGGATCTACCTCGAAATGGGCGGTGCCCTGTACCCGGTCGAGCCGGTGCAGGTAGTAGGGCAGGATACCAGAGGCAAACAGGGCCTCACTCAGGCGGATCAGGGTCTCGGCGTCGTCGTTGATGCCGCGCAGCAATACCGACTGGTTCAGCAGTGTCACCCCGGCCCGTGCAAGCTGACGCATGGCCGTGTCCACCGAGGTATCGATTTCATTCGGATGATTGCAGTGCACGACCATGACGACCTTGAGCCGCTGCCGGGCGATCCACGCCAGCAACCCGGCATCGACGCGTTCCGGCAGGACAACAGGCAGGCGGCTGTGGATGCGCAGGGTGCGCAGGTTGGGCAGCGCCGACAGCCGGTCTGTGATTGCCTGCAGCCGGTGGTCGGCCAGGCTGAGCGGATCGCCGCCGCTGAGGATGATTTCGTGTATCCCGGGGTTCCGGGCCAGGTAGTCAAGCGATTCTTCCCAGTGCTCACTGACCGGGTTTGCATCCTGGTACGGGTAATGGCGGCGGAAGCAGTAACGGCAGTGCACGGCGCAGGCGCCGGTGACCGTCAGCAGGGCCCGGCCGCGGTACTTGTGCAGCAGGCCGGGGCTCGGCATGGCGCCGAGTTCCTGCAGCGGATCGGGCACGAAACCCTCGACCCGCCGGTTTTCCTCGTCGACCGGTAACACCTGGCGCAGCAGGGGGTCGTGGATATCGCCCCGGGCCATGCGCGCCACGAATCCGCGCGGAACCCGCAGCGGGAAGTCACAGGCCAGTGGCTGGATCCGGTGCCGGGCAGGGTCTATGTCCAGCAGGCGCAGCAGCTCGTCGGCCGACCGGACTGCCCGGGCCAGTTGGAGTTGCCAGGCCGGCCGGTGTTCCGGATGCAGTATTCGGGGTATCATAGCCGGCGTTTTCGACTCATTCAGGATTGAACAGTATACATGGCATCCTATAGCACCAACGAATTCAGAAGTGGCCTCAAGATCATGCTCGATGGAGATCCCTGCGCCATCATTGAAAACGAATTTGTCAAGCCAGGCAAGGGACAGGCGTTCAATCGCGTCAAGATCCGAAACCTGAAGTCCGGCCGTGTTATCGAGCGCACCTTCAAGTCCGGCGAGACGGTCGAGGCGGCCGATGTCATGGATGTTGACCTGCAGTATCTCTATAACGACGGTGAGTTCTGGCACTTCATGGACACGCACAGCTTCGAGCAGCAGGCCGCCGATGCCACTGCGGTGGGCAATGCCAAGCTGTGGCTGAAGGAACAGGACATGTGTCTGGTGACGTTGTGGAATGGCTCGCCGCTGGCCGTGACGCCACCCAATTTCGTCTACCTGACCGTGACGGACACCGATCCGGGCGTGCGTGGCGATACCTCCGGTGGCGGCGGCAAGCCGGCCACGCTGGAAACCGGCGCGGTGGTGCGTGTGCCGCTGTTCATCGAGGTCGGCGAGACGCTGAAGATCGACACCCGCACCGGTGAATATGTCGCCCGCGCCAGGGAATAGTCCCGGACCGGCACCCTGACCACGACCGTGCAAACGCAACCGGACTGGCGACCGACGGCATCGATTGATGCCATGAAACTCAGGGCCACGCTGCTGTCCCGCATGCGAGCCTGGTTCGAGCGCGAAGGCGTACTGGAAGTCGATACTCCCGCGTTGTCCTGTGCCGCCACCACGTCACCGCACCTGGCCAGCTTTGCCTGCCGCTATTACGGGCCCGGCGTGCGCCAGGGCGCAAGGCTGTATCTGCACACCTCGCCGGAATTTCCCATGAAACGCCTGCTGGCCGCCGGCAGCGAATCGATCTACCAGATCTGCAAGGTTTTCCGCGATGGCGAGTACGGGCCGCATCACAACCCCGAATTCACGCTGCTGGAATGGTACCGGACCCGCTACGACCACCTCGACCTGATGAACGAGGTCGAGGGGCTGCTAACCGAGATCCTCGATGGCATATTCCGCATCAAGGCCGTCTATCACTGGCGTTACCGCGATCTGTTCCTGGAATTTGTCCAGGTCGATCCGTTCAATACCACGCCGGAGGCCTTGCAGGCCGTGCTGGAATCCCGGCATATCGTGGCACCGGCCGGTATGCAGGAGGCAGACCTGGACAGCTGGCTGGACCTGGTCATGACCCATCTTATCGAACCGCGTCTCGGCGCCGGGCTGATCTTTGTCCGTGACTACCCGGTGACCCAGGCCGCGCTCGCGCGGCTGCGCCCGGGCAATCCGCCGGTGGCATCGCGTTTCGAGGTCTACCTGAACGGCATCGAACTGGCCAACGGTTTCCACGAACTGACGGATGTCCACGAGCAGCGCATGCGTTTCGATTACGAAAACAGGATGCGCGAGCACTATGGCTTGCCGGTCATGCCGGTCGACGAGCATCTGCAGGCCGCGCTGGCTGCCGGGCTGCCAGACTGTGCCGGAGTCGCGCTGGGTATCGACCGGCTGCTGATGATCGTGTCGGGCGCTGAGTGCCTGGCGGATGTCATGAGCTTTGATTTCGAATCCGCATGATCGGGCCGCGCCGGGCTTGTATCCACCCGCCATATCTTTGAGACTTGTCGCATGCCTGAACCGGACGCAAGTGCAGCCGCCGTCAGTATCGCTGAAGACGCGCTGATCTGCAGCGGCCGCTGGACCGTCGGCAGCATTGCCGCGTTGCGTTTGAGCATGGACGGCATGGCTGTGCCAACCGGTAAAACGGTGTCCGTCGACGGTACCGCGGTCACCGCGCTCGATTCCGCCGGGGCCTGGTTGCTGCTGCAGCTCGGCAAGCGCATCGAGGCCGCGGGCGGGCGCATGACACTGCAGTCGTTTCGCCCTTCCTGGCTGCGGCTGGTGGAGTTCATCGCGGCCGAGACGCAGGATGCCGAGCGCGTTCTTGCGCCGCGCCGGAAAACGCCCCTGGCCGAGCGGGTCGCGGGTATCGGCGGTGACCTGACCGGGTTCCTGGCCTTCATCGGCGAATCTGTCCTCTCGCTGCTTGGCGCCGTGCGCCATCCGGGGCGCGTGCGCTGGCAGGAGCTGCTAGACGATATGTGGCAGTCCGGCGTCAATGCCCTGCCGATCGTCGGCCTGCTGTCGTTCCTGATGGGTGTGGTGATCGCCTACCAGGGTGCGGTGCAGCTGAAGCTGTACGGTGCGAATATCTACATCGCCGACCTGGTCGGCTACTCGATGCTGCGTGAACTGGCGCCGCTGTTGACCGCGATTCTCATCTGCGGGCGTACCGGGTCGGCCTATGCCGCGAAGATCGGCACCATGCAGGTGCGCGAGGAGGTTGCTGCGCTGCAGACCATCGGTATCCCGCCGGTCGACCTGCTGGTGCTGCCTAAACTGCTGTCGCTGTTCGTTGTATTGCCCCTGCTTACCATCTATGCCGATGTGCTGGCCGTGTTCGGTGGTATGTTCATGGCCAATGCCCAGCTCGGTATCGGTTACCACGCCTTCATCTCCCGTCTCGAGGAAGCCATCACCTACTCGACCTTCATGATCGGCGTCGGCAAGGCGCCGGTGTTTGCCGCTATCATCGCCATCGTCGGCTGCTACCAGGGCTTCAAGGTGGAAGGCAGTGCGGAAAGTGTCGGTCGTCATACCACCATCAGCGTGGTGCAGTCTATTTTCCTGGTGATTATCGTGGATGCCATGTTTTCCGTGCTGTTCAGCATGATGGGTGTGTGAGCGTCATGCCGGGAAAGCAGGACGCGGCCACTGACATGCCTGCGACCGGCGAGCGTGATGTGGTCATCAGCATGCGCGGAGTGCGCACGGTGTTCGGCAGCCGTGTCATCCATGACGGGGTCGATCTCGATGTGTATCGCGGCGAGGTGCTGGCACTGGTGGGCGGCAGCGGCAGCGGCAAGAGCACGCTGATGCGCGAGATGCTCATGCTGCACGTGCCCGATGCCGGTTCCGTAAAGCTGTTTGGTACGGAACTGGTCGGTATCGTAGATGACGACGCCAATGCCCTGCGGCGCCGGCTGGGGGTGCTGTTTCAGCAGGGCGCGCTGTTCAGCGGACTGACGGTATTGCAGAATGTCGGACTGCCGCTGCGCGAACACACGGCGCTGGATGACCGCATGATCGATTCACTGGCGCGGGTCAAGATTGCCCTGGCTGGCCTCAAACCGGAGGCAGCCGCGCTGTTTCCGAGCGAGCTCAGCGGGGGCATGATCAAGCGCGCCGCACTGGCCAGGGCAATGGCGCTGGACCCGGAGATCCTGTTCCTGGACGAGCCCACCTCCGGCCTGGACCCGACCAGTGCCGGGCTGTTTGACCAGCTGGTATTGAAGCTGAAGGACATGCTCGGCCTGACCGTGCTGATGGTGACGCACGATCTCGATTCGCTGTGGGATGTCTCCGACCGGGTCGCAGTGCTGGGTGATGGTAAACTGCAGGGTGTCGATTCCATGCAGGCGCTGTCCACGTCGACACAGCCGCATATCCGGGAGTATTTCGAGGGGCCTCGGGCCCGCAGTGCAAGGGAGCGCAAATGGGTAAACAGCTGAACAACGCACTGGTCGGCGTCTTCGTCATCGTGCTGGGCCTGGTGTGGATGGGTATCACCCTGTGGCTGGCGCTGGGCGATTACGCCACCCAGTACACCACCTACCGGGTCTACCTGGATGAATCGGTCTCCGGGCTGTATCGCGATGCACCGGTCAAGTACCGTGGTGTGGATGTCGGCAAGGTGACCGGCATCGCACTGAATCCCGCAGTGCCCGACCAGGTGGAACTGACACTGGACGTGGTGTCGAACACACCGATCCGTGAGGATACCCTGGCCGAACTGGCGGTGCAGGGCCTCACCGGCGTTGCCTTCGTCGACCTGAAGGGCGGCAGTATCGATTCGCCGGTGCTCACTGCGCAGCAAGGCCAGGAATACCCGGTCATTCGTTCGGCGCCGTCCTTTTTCGAGCGGCTGGACATGAGCGGTACCGAGCTGATGGGCAACCTGAACGTGCTGATCAGCAACCTGGCGCGCCTGCTGGACACCGAGGGCCGGCAATCGCTCAGGCAGATCATCGCCAATATCAATACGGTCACCACCACGCTCGCGGCACGCAATACCGAACTGGGCCAGGCGGTAGTCGACGGCGCCAGGCTGATGAAAAGCAGTGCGGCGGCGGCGGAGCGCGTCGAGCCCTTGCTGACCCAGCTGCAGGAAACGGCGAAGTCTTTCCAGAACATGGGTGACAAGGTGGCAGCTGCGGGTGATAGTCTCAACCGCTACGTGGACAGCAGCGGCAGCGGTGTGCAGCAGTTCAGCCGGCAGACGCTGCCGGAGTTGGGAGCGCTGATCAGTGAACTGCGTGTCCTGGCGGACTCCCTGAAAGGGGTCAGCGAAAAACTCGAGGAAGATCCACGCGCACTTATTTACGGCAGGGAACTTGAAGCGCCGGGACCGGGAGAATAACCATGGCTGTAACAGTTGGAGAACTGCTTCGAATTATCCTGATCCCGTTGCTGCTGGGGGCGTGTTCCATTCTGCCCGAACCGAAGCCGGCGGCACTGGACAAATACCTGCTCGAGTACCTGCCGGCCACGGTGCGGGAGACCCGTGCCGATGCTCCGGTGCTGATCGTCGCCACCCCGCAGGCGATTGGTGCCTACGATACGGCGCGCATTGCCTATATGCAGCAGCAGTACGGGCTGCGTTATTACACGCGCAGCAACTGGGCGGATACGCCGGCACGCATGCTGGCGCCCCTGGTAGCGGAGGTACTCAATGCCAGCGGGCAGTATCGGGCCCTGTATGCCAGTCCGGGACTGCTGACGGCCGACCTGCGCCTGGATACCGAACTGCTGCGCTTCCACCAGGACTTCACGCGTCAGCCCAGCGAAATTCACATTACCCTGCGTGCGCAGCTGGTTGATCTTCACCAGCAGCGGGTAGTCGCGACCCGGCTTTTCGACATCCGCGAGCCTGCGTCGACAGAAGATACCTACGGCGGCGTGCTGGCCGCCAACCGCGCGGTTGCACGCCTGCTGGAAGAACTGACTGCATTCTGCGTCGGCCTTTCCCACTGACCCGCTGCCGTGACGCTGTCCGGCATTCACGTGGTGTTGAGCAATACCAGCCACCCAGGCAATATCGGGGCCACGGCGCGGGCCATGAAAACGATGGGGCTGGCCAGCCTGCGCCTGGTCAAGCCCAAGCTGTTTCCGCATGCCGATGCCACCGCGCGTGCCTCCGGCGCGGACGATGTGCTGGCCGCGGCCAGGGTGTGCGCAACGCTGGAAGAGGCGACGCAGGATTGCCGGCTGGTGATCGGTGCCAGTGCCCGTACCCGCAGTATCCCTTGCCCGGTGATCAGTCCGGACGAATGCGCGCGCCGCACCTGTGCGGAGAGCGGGCAGGGCGGGGTGGCCATCGTGTTCGGCTGCGAGCAGTCCGGACTGAGCAATGCCGAGATCGACCGCTGCCAGTTCCTGGTACGCATCCCGACCAATCCCGACTATGGTTCGCTGAACCTGGCAGCGGCCGTGCAGATCATCGGCTACGAAATCCTGGTAGCGCATCAAAACACGCAGGATGCACTGGCGCCACCCGGACACGTGCCGGTGAGCGCCGGTGAAATGGAGCGTTTCTATGCCCACCTGGAACAGGCGCTGATCGAGCTGGAATTTCTCGACCCGGCCAATCCGCGCCAGCTGATGCGGCGCCTGCGGCGGCTCTACAACCGTGCCCGGCCGGATGAAAACGAGGTCAACATCCTGCGCGGTATCCTGGCGGCGGCGCAGCAGGCCGGCAAACCACGTGCTTAGCGTGTATATTGCCCTCCACAGTTATGGCACAGTGTCATACTCTGTTCATATGTTTTACGGGTTGCCGTGTGGTGCAGCCCTGGCTGTCTGAATCAACGAAAAGACCATGTTTGACAGAATCCGCGAAGATGTCCGCTGTGTGTTCGACCGTGATCCGGCGGCGCGCAACACCTTCGAAATACTCACCACCTATCCGGGTATTCACGCGGTCCTGATGCACCGCTGGAGCCACTGGCTGTGGACGCACGGGCTGAAATGGCTGGCGCGTATATTCTCCAATATTGCGCGCTGGTATACGGGTATCGAGATCCATCCCGGTGCCAGCATCGGCCGGCGTTTCTTCATCGATCACGGTATGGGCGTGGTGATCGGCGAAACCACCGAGATCGGCGATGACTGCACGCTATACCATGGTGTTACGCTGGGCGGCACCAGCTGGGACAAGGGCAAGCGCCATCCAACGCTGCGCAACAACGTCGTGATAGGTGCCGGCGCCAAGGTGCTGGGTCCGATAATCATCGAGGACGGTGTGCGCATCGGTTCCAATGCCGTGGTGCTGAAGGGTGTGGCAAAGGGCATGACGGTCGTCGGTGTGCCAGGCCGCACCGTCAAGCCGCATGCCGAAGTGGATGAAAAACGCCAGGCCATTGCCAGGAAGATGGGCTTCGATGCCTATGGCGCTACCAGTGACATGCCTGACCCGGTGGCGACCGCGGTGAACGGCATACTCGATCACATCCATGCCATGGACCAGCGGCTGGAGGAAATGTGCAAGGGTCTGAAAGACCTGGGTGCCGAGATCGGTGACAGCAAGCTGCCGGACCTCGGCCCGTGTGCGCTCAAGCAAGTTGATGAAGAGGAAATCGACACGGCGTTTGACCTGCACGGGCAGCATGACAAGCCATCAGACGGTTCTTGACGCGGCGCAGGCCTTGTGACACTTTCGATCGTGATGGCGCCAGTCGGATAACCGCATCATGAAACTGACCAGCAAGGGCCGCTACGCGGTAACCGCGATTCTCGACCTCGCTTTCCACGAACAGTCAGGCCCGGTCAGCCTGTCGCACATATCCCGGCGCCAGGCTATCTCGCTATCCTACCTGGAGCAGTTGTTCACACGTCTGCGCAAGCACGAACTTGTAAAAAGTACCCGCGGACCGGGTGGCGGCTATTCGCTGAACCGGCCGGCACAGGCGATTGCAGTGGCTGATGTGATCGCCGCGGTCGACGAAATGATCGATAGCACGCGCTGCAGCGGTGCGGGAAACTGCCATGACGGGCAACAGTGTCTGACGCATGATCTGTGGGATGACCTGAGCGAGCAGATACATGCCTTCCTCTGCGGGATCAGTCTGCAGGATTTGCTCGACGAGGATGCAATCCGGGACGTGGCCGCGCGCCAGGATCTGCATATGCAGCTGGACCTGACACCGCCAGCGCCGGATACGCAAGCCGACGCCCGCATTAAACAGGACTGAGCCGACTGGCCGGTATCGGCCTGCCGATCGACGCTGGTCTTCCGTCCGTCTCCTTGCTCCCGCGGATTCTTCCCGCTTTCTTCCGGAAATGCGATCTGGCTCACATCCAGTTCTGCCGTGCATCACGGATCTTTGGGCATGCCAGCCGATAAGCTATCCGTCAGTGAGATGGATGTTGCAGGAGATTGTCATGAACAAGTTGTTTGGTGTTGCTGTAGTGGTATACCTGCTGGGCGATCCGGGACTGAGCCTGATTGAAGGCCTGAACATTTCCAAGGAATACATTGTAGCCATCGCCCTGGCACTGGTTACGGTCCCCTGGGTGACTTCACAATTCGATAACTGACCTCGCTATCTGGCGGCCCCGACACCGCCATTTGTGAAGTTTCCCGCTGCCGGCCCGGGTGTAAACCCGGGCCGGTTTTTTATTTGGATCTTCCCCTGAATGAGTGGGTATCACATCAATTTAGACGAGACGCCTTCCTTCTGATGGCAAGGTTGTTGGCCGAATGAATTCGGCC
>JBATJF010000330.1:0-5984 GCA_049668345.1 Gammaproteobacteria bacterium | reverse complement strand
AATGGATGTTCAACAATACGCGTTTCATCAAGCAGGAACTCGAAAAACGCCGCGAAATGCTTTACCAGCTGGCCTATTCCTGGTGCCACCAGCCGGCCCTTGCCGACGACCTGGTACAGGACACGATGGTCAAGGCCCTGCGCAACGCCAGGCAATTGCAGAATACCCAGGCTATCAAGTCGTGGCTGTCGCGCATTCTCTCGAACTGCTGGTATGACCATTTGCGCAGCCGTCGCGATATTGTCGATATCGACAACCTCCCCGCAGAGATGCACCCCAGCGTCCCGGATGGTAATGAACACCGGGACATGGTCGAACGGGTTCGCCAGGCGATAGAAACATTACCCGTCGGTCAACGCCAGGTTATCACGCTGGTCGACCTTGCCGGCTTCTCCTATGCGGAAATTGCCGGAATTCTGGACATCCCGATTGGCACCGTCATGAGCCGTATCTGCCGTGCCAGAAATACACTCAAGGTTGCGCTTGCCGAGTATGACCCGCGTCATGACTACGCGCACGCCAAGATCAGGAGAATCAAGTGACCACCCGAGACAGCTATTCTGACGAACAGTTGCAGGCATTCGTCGATGATGAAATCGAGCTCAGCGAACGCGCCGAGATGATGGAAGTGATCCACCAGGACGACGAGCTGGCCTGCCGTGTGTGTGAATTGCTGCAAATCAAGGACTCGGTACGGCTCGCCTATCGCGAACCGGAACAGCCCGTGCACAGCGACAAACGCTGGAAGACCGCCCACCGGACACGCACATCCTTCCGGGCCGCTGCCGCCGTGCTGATTTTTGCCCTGGGCACCGTGACGGGCCTGGTGATGCAAACCCAGGAAATCGGTCCTGCCGGTACCACCAGCCCGCTGGCCGCTGCCGGTGCCATCAACCAGGATCTGAAACGCGTGGTGTTCCATATCAGCAGCGCGCAGGCCGACCGGATGGAGCAGGCCCTCGACGATGCAGAGCAGTTGCTGGTCAACTACCGGACACATCCGGAACTTGTACAGCTGGAAGTCGTTGCCAACGCCGAGGGACTCAAGCTGCTGCGTGCCGACACCTCGCCCTACCCGGAGCGCATTCGCAAGATGGCAGAACAGTTTGACAATATCAGCTTCCTTGCCTGCAGCCGCAGCATCGAGAAACTGCGGCTGCGTGGCATCGACGTCCACCTGCTGCCGGAGGCCAGGGTCATTCCCGGGGCACTGGAAGAAATCGTCGACCGCCTGCAGCAGGGCTGGGTCTATATCCGGGTCTGAACAAACCGCTCATAAAAAAACCGGCCACAGGGCCGGTTTTTTTATTAGCCAAACGCCTTGCTCAGGGCTTGATATAGGCATACCCCATCTGTTGAAGGCGCGCGACTTCCGCGACACCGCTCGGCACAACATTCTCCTCGTCGACATCGTAGAGATCACGCTGGAAATCGATCTGCTTGCCCTCGAGGGTATTCCCGCAGACCTCGAAGCCGACACCCTGATCCTTGAGGCCGGCAATCTTCGCCTGGATCTCCGGGGATGCGTTAGCATATTTCATCTTGGTATTGGCCAGCATATCCGGCGTCAGCAGCAGGGACAGGCCGGCACCATGCATGACGACCTTTAAATCGAGATTTTCCTTGCCAACCGCGTTGATGTGGTTCTGGATGTTGCGCAGGGCACCGGCCTGCGTATCGGGATCGTCATAATTGATGTGGTAAACCACCTTCTGCTTGCCGTAGCGTTCATCAGCCTGCACATGCGCAGTGAACAGCAGTGCCAGCACGGTCAACATCGAAAACAGCATTCTTGAGTTCTTCATACATACGCTCCTCTTGATTGATTCTCCTACGGCATGATTGCCCGACACGGGCGGATATATCAGCCTTCGGCACACAGGTATTGCACAAACACGATTAAAAATACCCTGTACATCTGACGCTTATCGATGTGCATTTATTCCCCTGAATCGACCGAATACTCCACGCCTGAAACATTGTGAAATACAAGGTAATCCGCGCGTATAGACCACCGGCGCTGCGGCCAGGGATGCCATGACTCCTGGTTTGCATGGCGTGCCGGCTGCCGGTTAGATACCGCCACCGCATGCGCTGAATTTATTTTCAGGGGATAGTGATGTTGCAAATCCTTTCCCTTGAACAGCATAGCGCACATCCTGCCTGAAGACTGTCAACTTGCGGCATCTCCGCGCCCGTGTTCCGGGGAATAAATCCCGCCCGCAAGGCGTCTCTGTCTTGTTAGCCGATAAACCCCACGGCATCCGACCGTTTCGAACACCGATTGCAGAGCACCGCGCTGCAACGGGTAACACAAGCCGGCATTCCCTCCGTCCGGCAAAAACAACAACCGCGCGGGCACACTACAACAATTACATGACTGAGGAGCACCAAAATGACCAAACACAAATCCGTTATCGCTTCCTGTATTGCAGGAAGCGTACTTGCATTGTGCGCAGGCAGCTCGCCGGGGTGGGCCGAGGAGAAGACCATCACGCTGATGCAGCTCGGCGACGTGCATGGTCACATGCACTCGCACCCCGAGGTCTTCCCGGACGGCCGCATCGACGCAAACAGCGGCGGCATCGCCAAGCTGACCACGCTCATCAACGAGGTCAGAGACGACGTTGGAACCGAAAACAGCCTGCTGCTGGCAGTCGGTGACACCACGCACGGCAGTGCGGAAATGCTGTTCTCGGCCGGTGAGCTCATCATGCCCTGGCTGAACTCGATCGGCATCGACGTCTTCACCCCGGGCAACTGGGACTTCGGCTGGGGCCCGCGCGTCTACCGGCAGCGCTTCACCCCGAACACCACAATCGAGCTGGCACCCAACAACCGCACCACCGTCGCCTGGATGATCCCCGGCTGTAATGTCGGTGGCGGTCTCGTGCCGTATGCCGATTGCCATGTGGAAAAGGCTACCTTCCCGACCGTGGCCATGAACGTCTATAACTTCAACGAGGCCGCTGGTGCTGCCAATCCGGCACAAGCGCTGGGTCCACTGGTGCACGAACCCTTCAAGATCGTCGAAGCCAATGGCATCAAGGTGGGTGTCCTCGGTCTGACCAGTGACGTCGTCCCGCAGCAGGCGCAGGCCTTCAACACCGGCTTCCGCTTCACCATGGGCTACAAGGAGATGCCGGCCAACATCGCGGCTGCCAAGGCGGCCGGTGCCGAGCTGATCGTCGTGCTCTCCGAGCTGGGCTTTGCCAAGAACATACAGATGGTCAAGGAATTCCCCGAGATCGACGTCATGTTCAGTGGCCATACCCACGAGCGCACGCCTGAACCGGTCGTCATTGAACATGCCGACAACACCATCAGCCTCGTCACCGAGTCCGGTGAGGACAGCTTCCTCGGTCGCCTCGACCTCAAGCTGACCGGCAACGGCAAGATCAACAAGTACGAGTGGACCCTGATGGAGGCCGACTCGACGGTCGCCGAAGATCCCGCGGTTGAGGCCATGGTGGATGATGCACTGTTAACCTTCCATGACAAGCTGGAAAACGGTGACCCAAATCCTGATTTCCAGTGCCACACCTACGGCGTCAATGCCTTCCCGTTCGGCAAGGGCCACACCCTCTGTGACTCGTTCGATAAGGTAGTCGGCCATACCGACATCACCATCCAGCGCTGGAATGCAATCGAGGACGTCGCCAACAACGTCATGGTCGACGCCTTCCTCGACCTGGCGACGTACCTAGGGACAGCCGGCGAGAATGACTCCAAGGGCAAGCCGCTGACGGTGGCCAACACGCTGTCGACCACCAACGGCTTTCGCTTCGACATCGTCATCCCGGGTTCGGATGACGGCTTTTCGGGCGACATCACTATCGGCGACCTGTACGACTACTACCCGATCGGTGCCGCAACCGGCCTGGCCGAGTTCACCGGTGGACGTCTGCGGCTGGCCTGGGAATCGCTCCTCACCAACGTGTTCGACCCGAATCCCTACCGTCAGCGCGGCGGCTGGTTCCTCGGCTTCACCCACAACATGCACTTCGACATCCGTCTCAGCGATGACTACCCGCTCAGCATCAGCTACGGCAAGTCGCGTATCGCCAATATGACCATCGATGGTGCAAAGATAGATGACAGCAAGGTCTACACGCTGGCCTCCTGCTACCCGCATGGCAATCCGACCGACGAGGTCTGCCGTACATCGGGCGCTACCAACCTGCGCTTCATTACCGCGGCTCAGGAAACAGATGGTCCGACGGATATCTTCGGCAACCGCCAGCTTGACATGAGTGGCGGGTTTGCAGTCGTACAACCCGTAGTGACGGAAGCCCAGCTGCCGGTGTTTGATCCAACGCGTACCCCGCTGTTCCGCAAGGTGGCGCCGGACAACTTCGTGCATCCGGTGGACGCCCTGCGTCGTTACCTGGCGTTCCATAGGGTCAACGAGGCCGATGATGGCCTCGGCCGGGTTGAGGTGGTTGGCGCCGATCCGCTGGATCCCCGCCGCGGTGTACCGGTCTCCGAGTTCGGCGGTCCGGGTATCGTTCAGCCGAGCCAGGGTGTCGGTCCGGCCTGGCTGAAGCGGGAGGTCGTCGAGTAGTCGCAAGCAGACTGTCGGATACTCCTGGCCTGGAATGTGGAGCAGGACCCGTATGGTGATGCCGACGGGTCCTGCATCCTCCCTCCCGATCCGACGAACATCAAGCATTGGCACGATCACTGGCAATCAATGACCGGAACGTGCACCTCCAGGGCAGATGCAGTAACCGGGGATTAAGGATCAGCAGCTCAATAAAATCAGACAAGGAGAGAATATGTATGAACGCAGTCCGCACGATCGCCGGCGGAGCAAGGCAAAGACCCGATTCCCCGTCAATGACTCGAAAGGCGAACTGGTGCAGAAAGACCGGCGCATGCAGGCAGACCGGCGTCTTTCCGGCATCCAGGCCGAATGGAGCGAGATGATTTGTGATGCGGAACAGCCGAGCGACCAGGAAGCACAGCCAAAGTAATTCACCAGCAAGTGAACATGGCCGCTGGAGTTTAAAAAAACCGGTCGTGAATACATTCAATAAACGAAGAGTCCGTCAAATTAGCAGACACATTCAACGAAACCAATCCACCCGATTCATGCTGTACACAACCGGTGTCCTGCTGCAGAAACAAGCAGCCGGTACAACAATAACCAGCAAGAGGAGTTAAATCATGAAATCAAAAACACTAGCCACTGGACGCAGATCCTTGTGGTCAATGATTCTGGTCATGGGGACGTTCGCACCCCAGGCTATGGCAGGAAAGACCGTCACACTGATCGAGATGGGAGACCTGCACGGCACCCTGGTACCGCATGCCGCGGTACTGAAGAACAACGACGGCACGGAGCGGCAGGTCGCCAGCGCCGGCGGTCTCGCCAGGCTCAAGACCGTGGTGGACGGTATCCGCGCGGACAACCCCCAGGCCATCCTGCTCTCGACCGGCGACCTGACCCATGGCAGCGCCGAGACCATGTTCACCGTCGGGGATGCCATGATGGTGGCGATGAATGCCTTCGGCATCGACGTCTTCACCCCGGGCAACTGGGATTTCGGTTACGGCCCCGCCGTGTTCCGCAACCGTTTCGCCAGCCGGCCGCCGTTTCCGACGATACCGCCGAACATCCGCGTGATGTCGAAATATATCGGTTGTAACGATATTCCCGTGATCCCGGGCCTGACCGATGCGGCCAGCGGCTATGCCTGTACCGAGAACACAGCGACCGCACCGAACCCGACACCGGCCGGTTTCGGCGTCATCAAGGCCCAGTTTCCGGCGGTCGCCATCAACGCGTATAACGACACGCCGGTGCCGAATCTCAACCGGGTGCTGGATCCCTACCGGATTCTCGAACGCAACGGCGTGAAGATCGCCGTGATCGGCATCACGGCCGCCATCGTGCCGCAGCAGGCGGACACCTTCAATATCGGCCTGCGTTTCACCCAGGGTGTCGAGGAACTGCCGGGCATCATCGACGAGGTCAAGGC
>JBATJF010000329.1:0-3152 GCA_049668345.1 Gammaproteobacteria bacterium | reverse complement strand
ATGCCACCCGCCTTTGTCCACCTCCACGTCCACACCGAATATTCGCTGGTCAACGGCACCGTGCGTATCAAGCCGCTGGTCAGGCGTGTCGCCGGGGCCGGCATGCCGGCCGTGGCGGTCACCGACCAGTGCAACATGTTTTCCATGGTGAAGTTCTACCGTGCCGCGATGGCGGCGGGTGTGAAACCCATCGTGGGCGTCGATGTGTGGGTGGCCGATCCCGGCGCGGAAGGTCAGCCGGCACGCCTGGTGCTGCTGTGCAAGTCGCGTGACGGCTACCTGAATCTCACCCGCCTGGTATCGCGCGCCTACACCCAGGGTCAGCACCGCGGCATACCGGTGCTGGAGCCGGACTGGTTCGACGGCTGCACGGACGGGCTGATCGCGCTGTCCGGCGGTGTGGCGGGCAATATCGGCCGGGCATTGCTGGCGAACCGGCAGGAACTGGCCGGGCAGGCACTGGCGGCCTGGCTGCGGCTGTTTCCGGACAGTTTCTACCTCGAGCTGCAACGCACCGGGCGGCCCGGCGAGGAAGACTACCTGCACCAGGCCGTCACGCTGGCCGCCAGTCACGACGTGCCGGTGGTGGCCACCAACGACGTGCACTTCCTGAAACAGTCCGACTTCATCGCACACGAGGCGCGTGTCTGCATCAACGAAGGCCGCACGCTGGACGACCCGCGCCGCACCCGGCACTTTTCCGATCAGCAATACCTGCGCTCGCCGCAGGAGATGCAGGCACTGTTCGAGGATATCCCCGAGGCGCTGCAGAACACCATCGAGATCGCGCGGCGCTGTAACCTGGAACTCGAACTCGGCAAGAACTATCTGCCGGACTTCCCGGTCCCGGCCGGCACCGGCATGGCGGAATTTTTCCGTGTCCAGGCGGAGGAGGGGCTGGAGCAACGCCTGGCGCAGCTGTTCGACAGCCAGCAGCCTGATATCGAGGCCGTGCGCCAGCGCTACCGGGAACGGCTCGCGCTCGAGATCGGCGTGATACTGGAGATGGGTTTCCCCGGCTACTTCCTGATCGTCGCCGATTTCATCAAGTGGGCCAAGGCGAACGGTATCCCGGTCGGGCCTGGACGCGGTTCCGGCGCCGGCTCGCTGGTGGCCTATGCGTTGACCATTACCGATCTCGACCCGTTGCGCTACGACCTGCTGTTCGAGCGGTTCCTCAATCCCGAGCGCGTATCCATGCCGGACTTCGACGTGGACTTCTGCATGGAGGGGCGCGACCGCGTGATCGACTATGTCGCCGAGCGTTACGGGCGCGAAAAGGTTTCGCAGATCATTACCTACGGCTCGATGGCGGCGAAGGCGGTGGTGCGCGATGTCGGACGCGTGCTGGGCCATCCCTACGGTTTCACCGACCGCATCGCCAAGCTGATCCCGTTCGAGATCGGCATGACGCTGGACAAGGCGCTGGAACAGGAGCCGCAGCTGGCCGAGCTGTACGAAAACGACGAGGACGTGCAGGCCATGATCGACCTGGCCCGCTCGCTGGAAGGCCTGTCGCGCAATGCCGGCAAGCATGCCGGCGGCGTGGTCATTGCGCCCTCGAAACTGACCGACTTCACGCCGCTGTACTGCGAACAGGGCGGCGACGCAGTGGTCAGCCAGTTCGACAAGGACGACGTCGAGGCGGTCGGCCTGGTGAAGTTCGACTTCCTCGGCCTGCGCACGCTGACTATCATCGACTGGGCGCTGAAGACCATCAATCGCCAGCGCGCCGCTGCCGGCCAGCCGCCGGTCGACATCAACAGCCTGCCGCTGAACGACGAAGCGACCTTCACGCTGCTCAAGGCATCAGGCACGACCGCGGTCTTCCAGCTGGAATCCAGCGGCATGAAGGACCTGATACGGCGCCTGCAGCCGGACAGCTTCGAGGACATCGTGGCGCTGGTGGCACTGTTCCGCCCCGGCCCGCTGCAGTCCGGCATGGTCGACGACTTTATCGCGCGCAAGCACGGCGCCGAGATCAGGTATCCGCATCCGGAGCTGATACCGATCCTGAAGCCTACCTACGGCATCATCCTCTACCAGGAACAGGTGATGCAGATCGCCCAGGTGCTGGCCGGCTACACCCTGGGCGGCGCGGACATGCTGCGCCGCGCGATGGGCAAGAAGAAGCCCGAGGAGATGGCCAAGCAGCGCTCGATATTCCAGGACGGCGCGCGTGCGCGCGGTGTCGATGTCGACGTGGCCACCCATATCTTCGACCTGATGGAGAAATTCGCCGGCTACGGTTTCAACAAGAGCCATTCGGCCGCCTACGCGCTGCTCTCCTACCAGACCGCCTGGCTGAAGGCGCATTATCCCGCGGCATTCATGGCCGCCGTGCTGTCGGCGGACATGGACAACACCGACAAGGTGGTACACCTGATTGCCGAGTGCCGCGACATGAAGCTGAAGGTCGTGCCGCCGGACGTCAACCGTTCCGACTACCACTTCACCGCACGCTCGGACGACACTATCATCTACGGGCTCGGTGCCATCAAGGGCGTTGGCCAGGCCGCCATCGAGGGCATGCTGGCCGAACGTTCCGCGGCTGGCGTCTTCGCCGATCTGTTCGACTTCTGCCAGCGCGTCGACCTGCGCAAGCTGAACCGGCGTGTGATCGATGCCCTGATCCGCGCCGGTGCGCTCGATTCGATGGGCGAGTCGCGCGCCTCGCACACCGCGAACATCACCCACGCACTGAAGCTGGCCGAGCAGCGCAGCCGTGACCTGGATACCGGTCAGAACGACCTGTTCGGCGAGAGCGCGGCCGCAGTACCGGCGCCGCCGCCCGCGCGGGCGGTGCTGCCTGAATGGGAGGAGGAGCAGCGCCTGCAGGGCGAGATGGATGCGCTCGGCCTGTACCTGACCGGACATCCGATCACGCGCTATGCACCCGAGCTGGCGCACATCGTCAGCGGCAAGCTGGCCGAACTCGAACAGGTGTGCGCCGCCATGCCGGCCACCACCGCCAGCCGGCCCGGCCGGCCGGGCAATGGCGAACGCGCGGTGACCATCGCCGGACTCGTGATGAGCATGCGCGTGCGCAAAACCCAGCGTGGCGGGAAAATCGCGTTCCTGACCCTGGATGACAATACTGCGCGGCTCGACGTGCGTGTGTTTCCCGAAGTATTCGAAAAGCACCAGGCGCT
>JBATJF010000328.1:0-4155 GCA_049668345.1 Gammaproteobacteria bacterium | reverse complement strand
ACCGTGAGCTCGTCCAGATCGTCGGCCTGTGCATCCAGATGCTGCCTGACGGTTTCGACGAAGCTGTCATGTTGCTGCTCGCTCATGGCCAGTGCTCCTCCAGTTGTTCGCGCAGGCTGTGCAGGGCACGGGAATAGTGCGTCTTGACGCTGCCCTCGCTGCAACCCATGGCACAGGCGGTGGCAGCGGTGTCGAGCCCTTCCCAGCTGCGCAGCAGGAATGCCTGTTGCTGGCGCAGCGGCAGTTGCTGCAAGGCCTGCTCCAGGCGCTCGATCGCATTCCGCTTGCCGAGCGTACCGGCCGGGTCGCTGCTGACGGGGTCTGCCACGATCTGTATCGGATCGACATCCGTTTCCCCGTCAGCGGGGCGTGCCAGCCAGCCGAACAGCCGGTTGCGCACCCGGCCGCGCCGGTACCAGTCACGTATCCGGCTTTGCAGGATACGATAAAACAGGGCGCCCCACTCCTGCTCGCCGCGGTCGCTGTATTTCTTCACCAGGCCCATCATGGCGTCCTGTACCAGGTCCAGCGCGTCATCACGGTTCCCCGTGGCGAGCTCCGCCATGCGCAGGGCGCGCCGTTCGACGCCCGCCAGGAAGCGATCCAGTTCCGTTGAAGCCTGCAGCGTCTGTTCCTCGCCTTGTGCGCGATAGCGTCATTGTACGCGGGTCGTTTGCCAAACTCCCGGCCCCTTCCCGCCACCGGGAGCGGGGCCGGCAGGATCAATGACCGCGGTGAGGCCAGTGCCGCTCGATGCGATCACCCTTGCGGTCCAGGTGGCGTTCGATGCGGTCGCCCTTGCGGTCCAGGCGATGATCGATACGGTCGCCCCTGCGGTCCAGGTGATGGTCTATGCGGTCGCCCTTGCGGTCCAGGTGGTTGGCGAGGCGGTCCTTGCCGGCGTCCCCGGCACGGTCGGCGGCACGGTCCAGGCGCCGGTCGATACGGTCACCCTTGTGATCGAGACGGTAATCGATGCGGTCGCCCTTGCGGTCCAGGCGATGGTCGATACGGTCACCCTTGCGATCCAGGTAATCATTGATGCGCGCGCCATCCGGTGCGGCCTGTGCGATACCGGTGCCGGCAAGCAGCAGGCCGGCGATCAGGGTGGCGATCAGTTTCTGCTTGTTCATGGTCAATCTCCTTGGTGGTTGGTTCCGGGTCAGGGGCGCACACTGCGCCGCTTACCCTGTACAACGCAGCCGCCCGCTGCCCGTTGACAGCGCGGCCGAAAAAAAGCGCGCCCGCCAATATTTTCCTAACGCTATGTAAATTATGTAATTAATGGCCACGGAAACCACGGAAACCACGGAAGGACACGGAAGCGGGACCGTAGGGTGCGTTTTACGCACCGGCAGCGGTGCCGGCGTGCACCCTTGTGTGAAACGTGAAACGTGAGACGTGAAACGTGAGACGTGAGACGTGAAGCGTGATAAGTGATAAGTGAAAATAAGTATGGCCACGTAATCCACGAAATGGATCAACCGGGTCAGACGCGTTGTCGGTTTGAGCGGCGGTTGTTTACCCCGCACTCCTGCTGCTGCTAGTATCGGTGCGCCGGCGCTGCCGGCAACATGACTTTAAACCCGGGAGGAAAGGATATGCCGAGTATTCGTACCGTTCAGAGACTGGTGCTGGCTGGCTCGCTGGCACTCACCACAGCTCTTGCGTCGGCGGGAAACGGACCGCCACCGCCGCCGCCCTCGTCTTCGGATAACGACGATACCGATGCCGCGGTCATGATCGCCGTCGGTCTTGCCATCGGTAGTTCGATCAACTGTGCGAGCGACTCGCCCCTCTGGCCGGGACTGTGCTCGCTGCTGGGGTTTTCCGGCTCCGAGTAGGCCACTCGCGCCTGTCCACACGGGCCCTTGCGGGCCCGTGTCTTTAACCCTCCATTGGCCCGAACATCTGCACGGCCAGCAGACTGATGTCTGACCGGACCCGTGCCAGCTCCGGTACGTCCCGGCCCCGGTACATCTCCAGTCCGCGCACAATGAAGTCTTCCACCGGCTGACGAAACACCAGGTTTTTACCGTTCCACTCGAACAGGTTGCCGAGTTTCTGGTCGGCCGTGAAGCGCCGGTGCAGTTCACGCTTGAGCTCGATATAGACGTGAAAGCGCTCCTGCTGGCGGAGCACGCTGAGTGCCGCAACAAAGCGTTCCGGCGCGATCAGCTGTTGGGCCTGCACGGTGCCGCGGTCACTGATACCCAGCCAGTGCCGTACCCGCGTCAGCGACGGATTGGCGGGAAACGGTATCAGGTCGGGTTCAGGCCAGCCGCCCGCCGCCAGCGCCAGCACGGTCAGTTCGGTGCAGTACAGGGCATCGTGCTCGTCATAGCGGAAGTAGGGATCGAACGGCGTCCGGCTGGCATACCGGGAGCGCACGAACCCAGTCACGCGTTCGGCGTCGACGCCGGCGGGCAGGTCGTAGATCTCGATATACTTGTTGCGCCTGACGAATTCCGCCAGCGGCGTGCGTAGAACCCGGCCCCGGATCATGTCGGTCGGCCGGCGGCCGAACCATGGCCGGATCCCGCCGAAGGTCTCGTAGACATAGGGCTCGCCGTCCTCCATGGCCAGGATGCCGGCATGCACAAAGGGCGAGAATTCCTCGGCAAACAGGGCGAAGAACAGCGCCGCCGGCCCGCCGGAATCCGTCACCACCACCTGCCCGGATCGCAACGCCAGCGTCTGCACATCCGTTGCCAGGCGGACCGACTGCCATGCGGGCGTGGCGGGCTGCTGTTCGTTGCGTTCCGGCTGCAGCAGCGCGCAGCCGGCCAGCAGCCAGGCGGCCAGCAGTGCCGCGCCGGTGCGCATCAGCCGTGGCCTCAAGGTGATCCTGCCGCCGGCACGTCGTCTGCGTGACCCTGTTGTTCGCTGATCGCATAGTGGTTCGGACGCTGTCCATCCGGCGCACTCATTTCAACGGCTACCTCGGCCGGCAGCTGCATGCAGCCGGTTGCCACCAGCAGCACCAGTGCAGTCAGGAGTGGCTTCATGATCCGTGTTGCTCGCATATCCGGCAGGTGAAAGGGGTCAGTACCCATCGTCATTTTAACCATTCTCGGCAGCGGTGCACGCCGTGCACCGTTTCCGGTGCGTAAAGCGCACCCTGCATTCAAACGGGCCATTCTCGTAGGGTGCACTTCGTGCACCGTTTCCGGTGCGTAAAACGCACCCTGCATTCAAACGGGCCATTCTTGTAGGGTGCACTTCGTGCACCGTTTCCGGTGCGTAAAACGCACCCTGCATATTCATTTCCGTGTTCTTCCGTGTGGTTCCGTGGCCATTATCCATTGCGCCCGTCATTCACGTTTCACCTTTCACGTCTCACGCCAGGGTGCATGCCGTACACCCTGCCGGTGCGTGGAACGCACCCTACAAAATCATTTCCGTGTGGTTCCGTGGCCATTATTATTTTCGTAGGATGCACTTCATGCACCCTATCCGGTGCGTAAAACGCACCCTGCATTCGTACAGGTCATTCACGCATCGGACGCCGGGGAATGCGCCCGGATGTGTCAAGGCGGCGAAGCGGCATGCTAACATCGTTGCTCGCTTCCCGCTGGCTTGCTGCTATGACGATTTCCCGCCGCCGTTTCCTGCAGATCACGGTTGCCGGCGTGGCGGTCGGCCCGCTGGGCTGTGCCGGGCCCCGGTTGCAGGAAGACGGCGCGCTGGCCGGCGTGCTGGACAGCTACATCGATACCCTGCTGCCGGCCGACAGCGCGCCCGGGGCACTGGAGCTGGGCGTGCCGGCGCAGGTGCGCACGCTGGTGCGTTACAAGCGCGCCCTGGTGCCCGTCTACAACAGCGGGCTGGCATGGCTCGCGGCACAGGCGCAACTGCAGCAGGGCACGCATTTCGCTTCGCTGGCGCTGGACGGGCGCGATGCCCTGGTGCAACAACTCAGCGAGCAGGCCGACGAGTCGCTGGCACGCTTTTTTCACAAGAGCCTGCACCACGCCATGATGTTCCATTACAGCAACCCGCGTTCCTGGCCGGCACTCGGGCTGACGGGCGCGCCGCAGCCGGCCGGCTTCATGGATTACGCGCAGGCACCCCGCCGCCATGGCTGACGATGCCCACGATGTCGTGATTGTCGGCGCCGGTGCCGGGGGCGGCAGCGTGGCGTACGGCCTGGCG
>JBATJF010000327.1:0-17374 GCA_049668345.1 Gammaproteobacteria bacterium | reverse complement strand
TTCTTTTCACGTGTCACATATCAATTGCAGGGTGCACTCCCGGTGTACCGCTAACGGTGCGTAAAACGCACCCTACGCCTGCATTTATTTTTCCGTGTTATTCCGTGGGTTCCGTGGCCATTATCCTTTTCACGTTTCACGTTTCACGTCTCACGTCTCACGTCTCACGCCATTAATAGCGGATGATGTTCACAGACCGTTCTGCTCAAGCACCTGGGCGAGCTTCTTGGGCGGTACATAACCCGGCAGCAACTGGCCGTCGTCGAGCAGCAGCGCGGGGGTGCCGCTGACACCCAGCTGGTGACCGAGGTCGAGACTGGCCCTGACAGGGTTGTCGCAGGTAGCGCGCGGTATCTCCGCGCCGGCCTTGGCGCTTGTCAGTGCAGCCTGGCGATCGTCGCTGCACCACACCGAGACGGCCTTGAAATAGGACGGTGTGTCCGGCCCGCTGCGCGGGAACAGCATGTAGCGCACAGTGATGCCTTCCTTGTTGTACCCGGCAATCTCGTTGTGCAGCTTGCGACAGTAACCGCAATCGATGTCCGTGAATACCGTCATGGTGTGCCGCGGCTTCTCGGCCGGGAAGATAATCATGTCCTTCTCGCTGACCTTCTTGATCAGCTCGTGGCGCACGCTGCTCAGGCGCTTTTCACTGAGGTCGGTGCGCGTTGCCAGCTCGATCAGGGTGCCATCGAATATGTACTTGCCGTCGTTGGTGACATAGAACAGCTTGGTCCCGATCAGGACCTCGGACATTCCGGCCATCGGTGCCGGCGTAATGGAATCCACGGTGACGTCAGGCAGCACGTTCCTGATCGCCTTGCGCACGGTGTCATCGGTACCGGTCCCGGCATTGACGAAGTGAACCGCCAGCGCCCCAAGGCCCAGCAGGCAGACAGCAAAGAGTTGTTTTGTTTTCATAATGGATTCCAGGTTCGTTTTCAGGACAGGCGAAAGCTATGACAGCAAAGCGGCAGGCGGGGTTCAGGCGGGCGATCAATCAGCCAATCGCGCCGAAACCGTTCTCATCCGCGCGGATGGTGTTGCGCATGCAGATCCTTGAGACGCTCACGTGCCACGTGAGTATAGATCTGTGTCGTCGACAGGTCACTATGACCCAGCAGCATCTGCACCACGCGCAGGTCCGCTCCGTGGTTGAGCAGGTGGGTCGCGAAGGCGTGTCGCAGGGTATGCGGCGACAAGTGCTTGTTTATACCTGATTTAATCGCATAGCGCCGGAGCCGGTGCCAGAATGTCTGGCGGGTCATGCCCTGGCCGCGGCGCGACACGAACAGGTGGTGGGACGCCACCGCCAGCTGCGGGCGCGACTCATCGAGATAGCGCTGCAGCCACTCCACGGCCTCCTCGCCCAGCGGCACCAGGCGTTCCTTGCTGCCCTTGCCCATCAGTCGTACCACTCCCTGGGTAAGGTTGACCTGGTCGGTGGTCAGGCCGACCAGCTCGGATACGCGCAGGCCACAGGCGTAGAGCAGCTCCAGCATGGCGCGGTCACGCAGGCCCAGGGCATCGCCGGTATCCGGGGCGTGCAACAACTCATCCACTTCCTGCTCGCTCAGGGTATCCGGCAACGGCCGGCCGATACGCGGTGATTCGATGCGCACGCTGGGGTCCTCCGCAAGGCGGCCCTCACGCACCAGGTGCCGGTAGAAACGGCGCAGCGAGGACAGCAGGCGGGCCGTGGTGCGGGGTTTCGCCCCGTCCATCACCCGCGCCGACAGATAGTCCAGCAGGTCCTGGCGCCGGGCCGCCAGCAGCGTCCGGCCCTGCGGCAGCAGCCAGGCGGCCAGCCCGGCGAGGTCGTTGCGGTAGGCCGCCAGCGTGTGATCGCTCAGGCCACGCTCCATCCACAGCGCGTCGGCGAAACGCTCGATCTCGCGCATCTCGTCAGCCAGCGCCGCAGCCTCCGGCGTTTCAGTCGCAGTCGCGGAGGGACGGGTTCGCTTCACGGCGGGTCTGTATCAGGCTATTCTGCACCCCCGCACCATACGATCACAGCGAAACAACCGCAACCATGACCGATTCACACACGTCCGCCACGTCTGTCCGGCAACCGCCGGAAATGAGCGCCCTGCTGTCGATCGTCCGCGACATGGTGGGCCAGGTGCACCCGAAGTGGAAAAACCTGCACTTCACGCCCAACACCCACCTGGAACGGGAACTCGGCCTGGACAGCATCGCGCGCACCGAGTTGCACGTGCGCATCGAACAGGCGCTCGAAGTGTCCCTGGCCGAAGGCGCCGGGGTGTGCGCCGCCACACCCAACGACCTGATGCGGGCCGTGCGCGCCGCGCTGGCCAGCGATGCCAGCTACCGTCCCTGCCCGGAACAGACCGGGGCCAGCGAGGCCGCCGACCTGCTGATGGGCGAGTTTGTCAATCCGGCGGATACCGCCGCCATCGGCCGCCGGCATACCCCGGGCGAATGGCTGTATGCCATCTACACCTGGCCGGTGTTCGTCATCCTCGGGATACTGGCCTGGATACTGGTGGTCTTCACGCCGACCGAGCACGGCCGCCGCAAGATGGCGCACTGGTGCGCGCGGCTGCTGTGCTACTGTACCTTCACGCCGCTGAAGGTGAGCGGCCACGAGCACCTCGACCCGCATCAGGCGCAGATCATCGTCGCCAACCACGCCAGTTACCTCGACGGTTTCATCGTCACTGCGGCACTGGACGTCCCGATCCACTTCATCGTCAAGGGCGAACTGGCGCGCATCCTGCCGGTGCGCCTGATCCTGGAACGCTTCGGCGTCGAATTCGTCGACCGCTTCAATGCCAACAAGGGCAGCAGCGACGTCAAGCGCATCGCCGACAAGTCGCGCAAGGGCCAGTCCATCGTGTTCTTCCCGGAAGGTACCTTCACCACCTTCGAAGGCCTGCAGCCGTTCCGCATGGGCGCCTTCGTCACCGCCGCCCGTGCCCGCGTACCGGTGGTACCGGTCGCCATCCGCGGCGCCCGCAACATGGTACGCGGCGACGACTGGTTCCCGCGCCGCGGCAGCATCGATGTCACGATCTGCGAGCCCATCCAGCCCCGGGGCGAAGGCTGGCAGGTCGCGCTGGACCTGCGCGACGCCGCCCGCCACGAGATTGCAAAGTATTGCGGGGAACCGGACCTGGTCGGCGAGTGATTCAGCCTGGCCGGGATTCACCACAGAAAGCACCGGAAAACCGCAGGATGCGGTAAGCCTGTGAACTGTATCGAGCGTGGTTCACCCATGCACGACCGCGGGAAACCCGGCCTGGCGAGGATTGAAACCGGTTAATCGAATTCAGCCACAGAGGGCGATCTATAGAAAAACGGGCTCTTCCCCGAATCGAGTGGGTAGATTACCGTTGCAGGGCCGAATTCATTCGGCCAACACCCTATTGCCATGGGAGACAGGAAGGTCACCCTGTCCTGAGACGCATTGCGCAGGGGGCGTTATTCCCTGCACCAACAAGTCTGTGCATAACCACGGTTACCCGCAGTCGTTATCTTTTTTCACAGATATCACCGCAGCACGCCTGTTGGTTCGCGAATGGTCGAATGAATTCGACCCTACTGGCCTGAATGTATCCGGCCCTGTTATTCACAGATAGACAGGGGCGAACACGCCTATCGGGATACCTGGATCAGCACCACCCCGCCAGCCGGCCTGTTATTGCGTTCCAGGCTGACCTGGCACACCGCTTCGTAAAAGGCCCTGGCGCGCGGCACGTCCTGCTTCAAACCCGCCTGCCGGGTGTTGGTGATGACGGCCTCCAGCGAATAGTCGAACGGCTGGATCAAGCGTAGTCGCTGTGGCCGGTTTTTCCATGCCGGGTTACCGCGTGCAGTGGTATCGGCCATGACCGACACGGACATACGGCTGTATCAATGTGGACCGCCGGCGTCCAGCTGCTAAAGCATTCCCCTGGCCTTTGCCGCCGCCTCCCGTATGTGCCTGGAGAAGCGCAAGAAGCCCGGTTTTGTCCGCACGCCGGCGCGGCGCAGTTTCAGGATCATGCGGGGCTGCAGGTTGTTTATCACCAGCCCGATGCCCTTCTTTTTCAGATAGTCGACGATGCTTTCCATGGCGACGATCGCACTCATGTCGATCATGGTGACTTCCGACATGTCGAGGATCACCACCTTGATATTCGGCGTGGCCGCCGCGACGCTCCTGATCGCCTTCTGGGCGGAACCGAAGAACAGCGGCCCGTTGATGTCGTATACCGCGATCTCCGCAGGCAACTCGATGTCGTGCCCGTAACCCGAAGTAACCAGCCGGCTCTCCGTCAGACTGATGCTGCGGCGGATGAACAGCACCGACGCCAGCCCCATTCCGACCGCCACCGCAATGGTCATATCGAACACAATGGTGAGCGAGAAGCAGGTCAGCAGCGCGACGATGTCGTCCCGCGGTGCGATGCGGATTACGCGCACGAAGTGCCTGGCTTCGCTCATATTCCAGGCCACCATCAGCAGCAGGGCCGCCATCGAAGCCATCGGGATAAACGCGAGCAGCGGCGCCAGGAAGATGATGGCGGCGAAGATGAACAGCCCGTGCACCACGGCGGCCAGCGGCGACGACCCGCCCGCGCGTACGTTCGCCGCCGTGCGGGCGATTGCAGCCGTTGCCGGGATGCCGCCGAACAGCGCGGCGACCATGTTGCCGATCCCCTGGCCGATCAGTTCGTCGTTGGGCTTGTGCTTCTTGCCCGACAGGCCGTCGGCCACTACCGCACAGAGCATCGACTCGAGTGCCCCCAGCATCGCGATGGTGATGGCCGAGGCCAGCAGGGTATTCGTCAGGGCGAAGCTGAAGCCGACCGGCCGGCCGTCAGCACCGGGCAGGTTCCACGGCCACTCGAACGTCGGCAGCAGTGGCGGGATGCCGCTGCCGGCGATACCGTGGATGTCGTAGTGAAAACGGCTGCCGATGGTGGCGACCGCATAGTCACTGCCCAGCCGACCCAGCAGCCAGGCAGACAGGGTGCCTGCCAGCAACGCGACCAGGTGCCCGGGTATCCGCGATCCCAGCCGTGGCCAGAGCAGCAACACGGTCAGGGTCACCGAGCTGACCAGCAGCTCCTGCCAGTTGAAGGTCGGCAAGGACTGGACGATCAGCACCAGCTTGTCGACGAAATGGCCGTCCAGGGGCGGAATATCCAGTCCCAGAAAGTCCTTGAGCTGCAGGGTCGCGATCACCACCCCGATGCCGGCCGTGAAGCCGATGATCACGGGATACGGTACCACCTCGATCAGGCGCCCGAAGCGGGCCAGCCCCATCAGCACGAGGATGATGCCAGCCAGAAACCCGCTCACCAGCAGGCCACCCAGCCCGTACTGGTGAACGATGGGCAGCAGGACGACCACGAACGCCGCCGTGGGGCCGGTGACGTTGACCTGGGAGCCGCCGGTCAAGGCGCTGACAATACCCGCGATCATGGCGGTATACAGGCCATGCTGCGGCGGCACGCCGACCGCGATGGCCAGCGCCATGGAAAGCGGCAAGGCGATCACGCCGACGGTCAGGCCCGCCAGGATGTTCGACCTGATGCTCGCCAGCGAGCGTTCGGTTTTCAGGGACTCGGACAAGGCGAAGAACATGGGTTCAGGAGCCGGCAGTTGTCATAAAAAACGCGCCGCTTTTATATCAGGAAATCCTGCGCCTCGATATCTTTATCTTGTCAGGTCACGGGCAAGCCGGGTGTCCGTTAAACTGGGGTAAGTTCAATCCGTCCCCTTTCCCCTCGGCTACAGATTGGCAGCTCGCTCGGCAAGACACTCGAACGACCCCGTTTCGAATTCACGGCAAACCCATGGCCGCCGCTCGTAAATCATGCAAAGCATGGTGTTTCGATCCAGCGCCGAACACCAGCCATCGTCCAGCCGCGCCATGCGTCTCCCGCCCCAGCGGTCTGTTTCAATATATGTCTCCGGTACACCGGTTTCGGTAATGAGCAGCACTTCCAGGCGGCAACAGCAGGCCTCGCAGTTGGCACAGGTCACCTCGGCATCATGCCGGGTCGTAGCTTCGATGGTCATGAATCAGGCGTGGTGGGTGTCAGTACACTGGTTATTGGGATACGGACGAACATTGTGCGCCGACGCTCGTGTGACACGAATAAGGGGCCTCACCGGTGTCATATACATTTATCTCCATTTTCGCTATGAGCGAGCATGGATACATATTCCGCTCTTGCTTTACTGTTTGGCTCAAGTCCTTTTTTATTGCACCATTCTTGCAGTCTGGATATTTTTATTGATACTTTTCTTACCTTTTTACCGCTTGCCTGAATCCCTGAAAGAGCACGACTGGCATTCTTTCTCCATGCCTCATATGAGTCATCAACTCCGTCCGGATCGAGTTCTGCCAATAGTTTCCATTGCTCCTCATCGAGCCAGCAAAACGCAAACTCATATTCCTCTTCATTATTCATAAACACCTGCGCGAACCAATAAACCTAACGATTGAGCTTGACCGCCGTGTTTAGCAGTCGGCCAGAGTGACCAGTCAGCAGCATTGTTACCATAACTCTGGATCGCTCAGTGGAGCTACACACGATATTTTTACAGCTGAACCTGTAAAAGCGACTTCATTAAGGGCAATTGCCTGCCACCCAAAAGGATACTGAAGTTCGCAAGGTGGAGAATATCTTGCGGCAACATCAGGGTTGAATCCGAACTTGCCATAATATTCCGGATCACCATAAACGAAAACAACATTAACGCCCATTTTTGAGAACCGCCCCATGCCGCTTTCGATCAGTTTTGAACCAATCTGGCACTTTTGATATTCGGGCTTAACGCCGAGCGGCGCAAGGATATAGCCGACCCAGCTCTTGCTGTTATTGATGGTCACCGGGCTAAACGCTATGTGGCCAACCACTGCGCCATCGGCTTCAGCAACCAGGGAGATCGTTTCGGGATTCGTTTCTTCAGTCAGCAAGCTCACTGCGAGCGTTGAGACCTTCTGCTTTTCGCCTTCAGGGAAGGCACACAAATGAACTTCGCGAATCTCTTCAGCATCCAGACTTGTTGCTACTCTAATACGCATCATTAGCTGCTGACATCCATCGGACAAAGCAGGCATAACTGACGACAGTTGGCAGGTCTGTATTTACAGAATCTATATGCCGCAGGCACATTGTCATATCTGGCAATCAGTAATCATCGCGCTGTTATCGAAGCACGCTGAAACCTGCTCTCCGTGCACTCCGCGTCCTCTGTGGTGATCTGTTATTTGCTGGTGCGCGCGAAATGGTTATTCGCGGTCAACACAGGCTCCTGCAGCCCGCCGCCAGTCGATGCAGTCAAGGCATCACCAGTTCGATCGTTCCGTTCACCGTCACCCGCACCTCGCTCTCTCCGCCTTCCACCGCAACCGGCGCATCCGCGGTTTCCATGGCCATGGTCGCGACGCGCGCACGATACAGGATCGGCGGCTGCTGCGCGGAGGTGCCGACGTTGATGGCGACGACCCGGTAATCGCCGGCCTTGAGGTTGGCGCTGACGATCTTCGCACGGGTCTTGAACGCCTCCAGCGCACTGTCGATCAGGCGATTCTCGACGGCGACGCGTTTTTCGTCGGAGACGGTGAAATTCATGGAGTTGATCTTCAGGCGCGCCTGCAGTTTCCCGACCAGCTCGCTGAGCACCTCGCTGTCGCGGCTCTCCAGCGTCAGGGTTTGCTGACCGCGCCAGCCCTTGGTGGTCAGGTTGTCCTTGGACGGCAGCGGCCAGGTCTGGTAGCCGCCGGTGCTGACCTTGACCGTCTTGTGCTGCTTCGCCAGCGACAGCGCCCACTCCATGTCCTGGTTGATCTGTGCCGCCAGTTTCGCCGCCTCGCGGTGCTCGCCCCAGGTGTTCATGCTCACGTGCATGGTGTCGTTGCTCACCTGCTCGGACACCAGCGCGTCCAGGTTGACCTGGTTGTAGCGTGGCGCCTCCCCGGCCAGGGCCGGCACGGCGCCGCACAGTCCGGCCAGCAGCCACAGTGTCGCCAGCGCCTTCATGCCCTGTCGTCCTGTTGCGCGCCCTGCTCGGCCACCTGGCGGCGCACGTCGTCCATGTCGAGTTCCTTCACTTTCTCGACAATCGAGGCCAGCGCGGCGGGCGGCAGCGCACCCGGCTCTGCGTAAACGACGATCTGCTGGCGGAATACCATCAGCGTGGGGATGGAGCGAATCTGGAAGTGCCCCGCGAGTTCGCGCTCCTCCTCGGTGTTGACCTTGGCGAACACGACATCCGGGTGCGACTCCGACATGGCTTCGAATACCGGCGCGAACTGCCGGCACGGGCCGCACCATGGCGCCCAGAAATCCAGCAGCACGATGTCGTTGCCGGTAACGGTGCTGTCGAAGGTGTCCCTGGTGATTTCGATGACTGCCATAAACCTGCTCTCCGGTGATTAGCCTTGCCGGTGAGTATAACGCAGCGGGTGTGAAAAACCCGGAACGGGGTCGGACTACTGGTCGGAACTGCGACGCCTGGGCGCGACGTCGCTGCTTTCCTGCTGATAGGTCATGTCGAGCTCGATGCGGTTGCGACCCAGGCGCTTGGCACGGTACAGCGCCTTGTCGGCGCGTTCGATGAAAGCGCCGGCCGATTCGCCCGGCTTGTACAGCGACACGCCGGCCGAGAAGGTCGGCACGTCGGAGACCGTGCCGTTGGACTGCCAGCGTGTCTCGTTGGCGCGGCGCCGCACCTTGTTGAGCGCGCGGATGGTGCCATCGGAGTCGGTGTTCGGCAGCAGCACGGCAAATTCCTCGCCGCCGTAGCGCGCCACCATATCGTGGTGACGGAAGATGGACAGGATATTGCGCGAATACACGCGCAGCACCTCGTCACCGGCGGCGTGGCCGTGCTCGTCGTTCACCGCCTTGAAGTGGTCGAGGTCGATCAGCACGAACGACAGCGGGAATCCGTAACGCTGCACGCGCGCCACCTCGTCTTCCAGGCGGCGCATGAAGGCGCGCCGGTTCGGCAGCCCGGTGAGTTCATCGGTCAGACTGAGCAGGCGCACCCGCGTCAGCTCGTCGGTCAGCTGGCGGCTGTCGGATTCATACAGCTGCAGGTAGTGGTGCGTGGTGTCTAGCTTGTCGGCCAGGTCGTGATGTCCGCCCAGCGCCTTCTCGACCTCGCGGATGAGCTTCCAGCGCACGTTCTCCAGTTCCGCGGGATCCTCGATCTGGCGCAACTCGTCGAGGGTCTTTTCCAGCACCACGCCGAATTCCTCGTTCTTGCCGATGGTCTCGATGACCTGCTCGCCCAGTGTCGCCTGCAGCTTGGCGATGTCATCGCGGCGCGCCTCCAGCTCGCTGCGGTGGAGCGTCTCGAGATCCTGTCCGGCCGGGATTTCCTCGCTGATTTCCGGCGCGGCCGGTTCCGGTTCCGCCGGCAATAACCCGGCAGTCTCTTCGAGTACGACCTGATCCGCCGGCAAGGGCCCGGCAATGTCCTCGACTACGGACTGCTCCGCCGGCAAAGGCCCGGCAACGGCTTCGGGCGCAGCTTGTTCCGCCGGCTCGGGTGCGGCCTGCAGGCGTCGCTCGGGTGCCAGCGAGATCGGCCGCGTCACCCCGGCGAGATGCTCTACCGCCTCCAGCGCGGCGGCGTCTTCTTCATCAGGTTCGAGGTCCTCTTCCGGCTCGGCCACCGGTTCGGCACTCGTCGCCGCGGCGAAACTTTCCACCTCCGGATAACGCCGCGGCGCATCGGGCACGGTGTCGATGCCGAACGCAGCGAGCAGCGGGTTGATGGCGGCGAGCATGACATCGGCTTCCAGCGTCTTGCTGTCACGCATTTGCTGCGCACAGTCATCGATGAAGCCACGCATGGTGACAAGTTCGGACGAGGTCAGCGGCGGCTGCAGGCGCGCCTGCAACAGCTTGATCTGGAGGTAGGCCGAGGTACCGGGGGCGTGGTGCGCGTTGAAGGCCTCGAGCAGGACGTTGACGAAGCCGGCATAGGCCATCTCGGACTCGAGGTGGCTGGTGGCCATATCGTCGAGCATGCCCTCGACCTGGCGGTAGATAATGGTGCCGCCTGGCGAGTTGCGCAGCGAGCCGAGCAGCTGCAACAGCTTGCGCATGCCGCTGGGATCAAGCTCCTCCGGTCTGTCCAAACCCGCCGCCATAAAGGTCTCCTGCCTGTCCATGGGTCAGTGCAGGACGTTCCGTGTCCTGTGATTTTTCTTGGCCCAACCTTACAGGGTGTTCACTCGTTCGCCCAGCCCGTTGCTTGCGTTGTTCTTGTAAACAAGGGGTTAGGGGACAATGTCACGACCGCATGTCACATAATTGACGGTGAAAGTGTAACAGGTAAGGTCTGCCGTTTAACAGTGGTACAAAAGTACTAATCACAGCCTGAAGCCGCCACGAAAAAGGCCGGCAATACGCCGGCCTTTTTCGTGGAACAACGGACAATTACTTGTCCAGCCCGGCAAAAATGGCATCGCGGATCTGGTCCACCTTGCCGATGCCGTTGATCTTGACGTAGTGCGGCGCGCCCTTGCCGCCCGCCTTCGCCCACTTCGAGTAGTACTCGATCAGCGGCTCGGTCTGCTTGTGGTACACGTTCAGGCGCTCGCGCACGGTCGCTTCCTTGTCGTCGTCGCGCTGGATCAGCGGCTCGCCGGTCTCGTCGTCCTTGCCCTCTGCCTTCGGCGGGTTGAACACGACGTGATAGGTGCGTCCGGAGGCCAGGTGCACGCGGCGTCCGCTCATGCGCTTGATGATCTCGCTGTCGTCGACATCGATCTCGACCACGGCGTCGACCTGCACGCCCTTGTCCTTCAGGGCATCGGCCTGCGCCAGGGTGCGCGGGAAACCGTCGAACAGGTAGCCGTTCTTGCAGTCATCCTGCTTCAGGCGTTCGTCGATCAGACCGAGGATGATGTCATCGGAGACCAGGCCGCCGGCGTCCATGACCTTCTTGGCCTCCACACCCAGCGGGGTGCCTGCCTTGACCGCGGCGCGCAGCATATCACCGGTGGAAATCTGGGGAATGTTGTAACGTTCTTTGATGAAATTGGCCTGTGTGCCCTTACCGGCGCCTGGCCCACCCAGCAAGATAACCCGCATAGCGTTCTCCTCGTTCAGGAAGTGGCAAATCAAAAAGTGCGCGTATTATCCCTGCCCGCCCCGCCAATGGCCAGACAACAGAATAAATAGGGGGATGGAGGGTATTTATGTGCCTCAATTCAGCTGGATGCGCTGTCCCCAGGGCACCTGGCCGCGCCCCTTGACCAGCCACAGCACCGGGAAACGCGGCTCGCGCCTGGGGAATTCGCCTTCCGCGTCAGTGAAATACACCAGCAGGTCCGGATGGCAGCCACTCTCGTCCAGCCACTCGAACGGCGGCGTGAAGCGGGTGCCGCCCCCGCCGCGGATGTCCGCTGGCAGTTCGAAGGCCTCCCAGGGCTCGAACACCCAGGGGCCCTCCGGTGACAGCGCCGCGTCGCAGGCCAGCAGCGTGACGCGCGCCCGCACCTGGCCCTTGATGGCATTGATCTCGGTGATGAACTCGCGCATCTCCTCCGCCCGGATCGAGCCGCTGGTGTCGAGCACCACGACGATGTCGGTCTGCGCGCTGCGCAGGCTGGGGAAGATGGCCTCGCCTTCGCGGCGCGAGGGACGCATGTAGCTGTAGTCGTCGCGAGCGACGGCGGTCATGTAGCGTGCCGGCAGCATGCGCCACGGCAACTGCGGCTGCAGCAGGTGGTCGACCAGCCGGCGCAGCGCGCCACCGAGCTTGCCGGCCTGCATGGCCTGCTGCGCGGCACCGGCCAGGCGCTGGCGCCACTGGATGGAAAGCTGTTCCTTTTCAGCCTCGCTGAGAGGTTGCGGCGCGCCGGCGTCGTGCTCCTCTGTCCTGTCACCCGAACCGCCGCCGGCCCCTTCCTCGCTGCTGTCGTCCGGCTTGTCCGGCTGGCTGTCCTCGCCCTGGTCCTGCTGCTGGTTCGACTTCGTCTCCTTGCCGTACAGGTGCTGGTCGTGCGGTTCTTCCTCGTTGTTCTCCTTGACCAGCGGGTAGATCTCCTCCGCCATCATGCCTTCGTAGCCGATGTTGTACAGCGCGCCCGGCACCGCCGTCATGCCTTCCCTGATCAGGATCGGATTGATGGCGAGGTCGCAGGCCACGTCCCAGCGCTGGCGGTTGCGGTGTTCGCGACGCGCGAAGTGCGACAGCGCGCAGTGCAGCGCCTCGTGCGCCAGTGCGAACTGGGTCTGCTCCAGCGACAGACTGTCGATCCAGGCCGGGTTGTAGTAGAACGCGCGTGCGTCGGTGCCGATGGTCTTGCACCATTTCGGGTCCGCCACCTTCATCGGCATGCGCAGCACCAGCGCGCCCAGGAACGGCCGGTCGAGGATCAGCCGCGTGCGCGCGGCGGAGAGCTTGGTTTCGATGTCATTGGACATGATTGATGGATTTATTCATATCCACCGCAAGGGTGTAAAAAATCAATTTGCCACGGAAGCGCACGGAATAACACGGAATTAAAACAATAAATAAATTTTCCGTGTTATTCCGTGTGTTTCCGTGGCTATTCATTCATCGCACGCGATGTTGCTCAGGAATCGTACAGCATCACGTCGGCGACGATGTTCGCCCATTTCGCGAACTGCGGTACGGCGAAGATGTCCTGGCCGATGGCGCGGTACATGTCGGACACCAGCATCACGCCCATCTCGCGCTGCGCGAAGGAGCCGGCGTAATCGAGGATATGGCCGTAGATTTCCGCCGCATTGGCCTCGCTGCGTGCACGGATGGCGCGGCCGACCAGCGCGGCGGCGACCGCATATTGCAGGTCGGTTTCCTTCGGCACGCGCACCTTCTCGCCGCGCACGATGGCGTCGATGTCCGGCAGCTTGTCGAGGTTCTCGACGAAGGCGGACAGCTCGATACCGGCGGCCGGCCCCACGCAGGCCTGCAGCGATCCGATCAGCAGGTCCTGCACATCGCCGAACTTGTACAGTGCGCGGTGCGCGAATTCCCAGGAGCGTGGCGACGGAAACGCCACCGGGTTGTGTGCCGGGTCGAATTCGAACAGCAGCTCGGGACGGAAGCGCAGGAAGGCGATCAGGCGCTCGTCGATGTCGTGCGCGTAGGCCCAGGCCACCCAGTCGTCGAGGTTGATATCGACGTCGAAATGCGAGAAGCGGTTGGCGAGCGGCGCCGGCATGGTGTAGGTCACACCGCGGTCGCCCTGGCGGTTGCCGGCGGCGAATATTGCCCAGCCGTCCGGCACGGAGTACGCCCCGAGACGCCGGTCGAGGATCAGCTGGTAGGCCGCCGCGGATACGCTCGGCGGCACCGAGGTGATTTCGTCGAGGAACAGGATGCCCTGCCCGCCGTGGCGCTGCGCATCCGGCAGCATGGACGGCACCGCCCATTCCACCTGGTTGTCGACACGGAACGGGATGCCGCGCAGGTCGCTCGGCTCCATCTGTGACAGGCGGATATCGATCACCGGCATGCCGTGGCGTTCCGCGATCTGCGCCACCATCTGCGACTTGCCCACGCCCGGCGGGCCCCACAGCATGACCGGGGTGTGTTGTCCGTGGACGGCGGCCTGGAACTCGCGTTCAAGCACGGTAAGCAGCTGGGCTGGGCGCATGGGATCCCCTTGATGTTCGGTGATTCGTCAACTCGGCATCGGCAGGCGCATTCTACTGGCTTTGCAGGCCAAAATCATGGCCGGGACACCAGGCCTGAAAACACCCGCACTGCTTACCGGCGCTGGCTCAGCCTCGCCAGTCCGTCGAGGATCTGCCGGCGCACATCGCCCGGCGCATCGACCAGCGTCTCCACCAGCCCGAACAGGGGATAGTTTTCCACCTCGACCAGGCGGTACTTCCTGACCATGGCCAGGGTATGGATACCCTCGCCGGTCAGCCTGCCGCAGTCGCCATGCGCCAGCCGTTGGCCGAGTGCGCGGTGATGCGAGCCGGCACTGGTAGCGGTGGTGACGAGGTCACCGAGGCCGGCCAGCTGCTGCGCGGTAGCCGCCTGGCCGCCCTTGCTGATGACGATGGCCTGCATTTCCCTGAGCGCCTCCACGACGAGGAAACCGCGCACATTGTCGCCCAGCTGCAGCTCATCGGCGGCACCGAACAGCATGGCGTAGACGTTCTTGAGCACCGAGGCCCAGGAAATGCCGTCGATGTCCGCGGAATATTCCAGTGCGAGTCCGCTGCCATCAAAAAGGCCGGCAATCGCGGCATAACTGTCCGCCTGCGACACGCCCACCTGCGCGAAGGCAGGTCGGCCGGCACGGATCTCTTCGGCTATCATCGGTCCGTACAGCACGCCGTAGCGGCGCGCGTCGCCATACACCCCGGCGAAGATCTGCGCGGCCGGACGGCCCTGTGCATCGAGTCCCTTCGCCATGCTCAGCGAGAGGCTTGCCGGCGCCACGACCGGCAGCACGCGCGCCGCCAGCTCGCCCAGCGGCGTGACCGGCACGCAATAGACGACGCAATCCGCACTGGCCGCGGCCGCCTCCAGATCCACGGCCGGGTGGCCCTCGACCGGCCGGATATCCCAGAACGACAGCCGGTGCCGTGTCCCCAGCAGCCGCTCCATGGCATGCCCCATCTCGCCGTAGCCGATGATGAGAACGGATGTTCCGGTTGACATCGCTATATCCCTTCAGCGCGTACGGGCGCTACCTGATGAAGCTGCAGATGTAGTCGGTCGGGGCCCTGACCCGCACGGTGAAGGTCGCGGCACCCGGCACGCTGAAGGACCCGCCCGCACCGACCGTTCTCCATTCCGTACTGCCGGGCAGTAACACCTCCAGCTCTCCCGACTGGATATCCATGACCTCCGGGTCAGCGGTATTGAACTCGTATTCCCCCGGCAACATGAAGCCCAGCGTCTTCTCCGAGCCATCGGCAAAGCGCAGCGTGCGACTGCTGACATTGCCGTCGAAATAGACATTGGCTTTTTTTACTACCGTGACATTACTGAATTCAGGCATTGCGTTTTCCTTTCGTGAAGATGATCCCCGTGCACCCATGGTAGAAAATAATCCCGCCTGACACCATCCACCGGTATCCGCCTTCAGCGCGTCCTGAAGCGATAGGAAAAGGCGTTTGGCGAAGTCAGCCGGTCCAGCACCCGATAATTCGTCGTCGCCCATTCCGTCACCCGTTCCCGAGCATCCAGCACGAAACGCGCGCGTACCGTCCAGAAGTAACGGCTGCCGGGCAGCAACGCGGTTTGCAGGGTCACGCGAGGCTCGCCCAGACCCTCACCATGGTACACAATCTCTGCCGGTGCCAGGTTGCTTTCGCGTGCAATGACCACATCATAGCGAACAGCGGAGATACGTGCCGCGAGTCCGGGTGAGCGCTCAAGATCGGACGCTCGCGGGAACGCCTGCCAGCGCAGCGTCGGGTGCAGGCTGTTCACGGTTATCCACTCGAACTGCCCGCCGAACAGCACGTCACCCGTCAACTGTCCGCGTACCGCGGGCTCGACCGGTGCCAGGCCGAAGGCCGCCACCAGTGTGCCGGCCGAATGCGCACCCCGGTCGGGGAACGGCCAGAGCATGAACACACTGTCATGGATGTGGTTGCCGAGGGCCAGATAGCCGTCTTCCAGGCCCCTCAGCAGCGGCTTGCCCTGGTTTGCAGACCACGCGGCCAGCTTGCGTTGACTGCCCTGGTATTCATAGTCCGCACTGAACAGTTCGCTGTTGTCGACGGTACGGATCAGGCGCACATGGGCCTCCATGTACAACTGGACAGGCGCATTAATCCCGGCGCCGCGGGTACCGGCCTTCGTCAGCGCCACTTCCAGTACGGTGTCCACGCCCTGATCTGCAAGCACCGAGTAGTCATGCTGTTGCCGGGCCAGTTCGATCCTGTTCGCAGCCGGCGTTGCCAGGTTCTCGCCCCGGGCCAGGGCCAGGGCTGACACCTGCCGCGACAGTGAATCCTGGATCGTCGCATGATTCATCGCCTCGGACAGAACCTGTGCGGATTGCTGTACCTTGCCGGCCCCGGGCGCTGTCGTGGCACCTGCGATTCCGCCGACGATACCGGCAACACCGCAGATGCCGAGCATGAGAATGACTGCCGCACCGCAAAACTCGCCAGCGCAGCCACCCCGTCCCAGCCCGCCCAGACAGTTAAATAATGTTGAACCGGCACCCTGGGCGGCGCCCTCGCCCTTGCCATGGACGAAGCCTTCGAATCTGATTTCGGCCTCGTGCTCTGCACCGAGAATGGCCACCCGGCCCAGCGAGTCCTGAAAGCCGGTTTCCGGCACCTTCACGCCAAGCGCGGCGCAACCGGATTGCAGTACAAAGACCTGCAGTGTCAGCCACGCGGTGATACGCGGGGCATGGCGGCGGCAGGTCCGCCCGGCGGCATCGATGGTGGATGACATGAGACTGTATCCCGGAGTCGGCCCGGTTCAGCGCAGCGGCGCGACCTGGCCGTGCTCCAGATAATGCAGGTAGTCGGCGATGATCAGGTCATGGTCGAAGACCAGTCGCGGGCAGAACTGCGGCAGATACAGCTCCACCTTCTTTGCATCGTCGGCGGCACGTGGTTCGCCGGTGGCTTCTGCAATGTACACGGGTGTGATGGTATGTCCGCGCGGATCGCGTGCGGGATCGGAATAGACCCCCAGCAGCAGCTTGAGACGGACATCCAGCGAGGTTTCCTCTTTCGCCTCGCGCACGGCGGCCGCCTCCAGCGTCTCGCCGACATCGACAAAGCCGCCGGGAATGGCCCAGCCATGCGGCGGATTCCTGCGTTCGATCAGCACGATGGGCCGGCCCGGCCGGTCTGCCATTTCGATCAGAGTGTCGACCGCAACGGCCGGAGTTTCTGGTCGGCTCATGTCGGGTCCTGTTGCTTGAAACGGTGAATGAGGCGGCGCGTACGCTTGTCCGGGCGCCGTTCGCGCATCCCGGCATGATGACCTTCCAGCTTGCGCTGCGCAGACAGGGCATGACGCATGTCGGCGCTCTGTTCGGATTCGATGTACAGGGTGCGCGCCTCCCCGGCCGGGCGCCGCTGCGCAGACAGCTTCACCACGCTCACCTCGAACCGGTACGGGCCCTTGCGGATGGTCAGCACGTCGCCCGCCGCAAGCTGGCGCGAGGGCTTGATGCGATTGCCGTTGTGATGCACCTTGCCGCCGTTGATCGCCTCGATGGCCAGCGCACGTGTCTTGTAGAAGCGTGCCGCCCACAGCCACTTGTCGATGCGCATGGTCTCGCGTGGTGTATCCATGACCCTATTCTGCGGGTAACCGAACCGGTTGCAAGCAAAACGTGTGGCGCTGCCGGCACATCACCCTGTCCTGCACTGGCACATAATGCCCTGTTTAATAGCCACGGAATCCACGTAAGAACACGGAAGAT
>JBATJF010000326.1:0-3575 GCA_049668345.1 Gammaproteobacteria bacterium | reverse complement strand
CGCCGCTGATGTGCACCTCGTAGCGCGCGAACAGCCAGCGGCGTGTGGCCATCTCGTACAGCAGCGCGTTCAGCCAGTCCACCAGCAGCAATTCGTCATCCGGCGCCTGGCAACTGATCCTGACCATGCCGCCAGCGGAAATCCCGGCCGGCTCGGTGATCACGGCAGACAGGGCAACAGCCGCCTGTTCGAACGCCTGCTCCCGGGTCGCGCCGAATCCGCGTACCCCGATATCCGCACCGTGCGGGAAATGCTCCCAGCGTGCAACTTGCATGGTCAGCAGCACATCCGCGGCAATCCTGCGCGGCAGCGTGCACAGCGGCGGACCGTACCGGTATCACGGCTTGCATTTCCATACATGGTAAACCTATAGCACCGTTACCGGCACAGAGACATGACGACCGTCAATCATGCCCCACTACCGCCGCCGACAACACTGCAGCCGGCCACGCGAGCCGGCAGAATCGCGGTCATGGCTCCGGACAACCACCTCCAGACCGCTGCGTCCGGGTTACTCAAGGTGACCGGGCAGCGGCATGCTGATGGCCGCGACCAGGCGCCCGGCACGCTCGAAGTGACTGCCCTTCCAGTAGATCTGCCCGCATTCTGTACAGCGCCGGAATTCCTCATAGTATTTTCGCGTCTTTGGCTGCAGTTCGGCCACGACCGCCTGCTTGTCCACGATTTCCAGCACACCGTTACAACGCGTGCAGCGGGTAAAGGGCCTGACCAGGCCATACAGGTCCAGCCTGGCGAGCACCTCCCTCGCCTGCGCGCGGGGCTGATCGGCGCGCACGAAATAACCATGCGTGATGATCCGCTGCTGCAGCAGGGCACGGTCGCGGGTCAGCACGATGCGCGACTCCTCAACCGAAATCCGCGCGACCTCGGTATCGGTCAGGTCGTTCCCGTAGCGACAGTCGAATCCCAGCAGGCGCAGATAGCGTGCCAGCCGCCCGAGATTGACGTCGGCGATGAAACGTGGTGTACGCAACGGCGCCGGGCGCAGGCGGATGACCGGGCTGATATCCATGCCCTCGAAGACCGGATAGACGCTGATACGGTCCCCTGCATTGACGATATAGGAAAAATCGACGGATTCGCCGTTGACCAGGATCAGGTCCACCTCGGTATGCGGCACGCCGAATGATTCGATCATGTCCTTGATCGAGGTGCGCCGGTTGCAGGCATGTACGATGTCGCTCCTGCGCAGGGCGGGTGCGAGAAAATCATTCAGCTCCGCGTAAAAGCGCAGGGTTACCTCGGCCATTCCTCCCCCGCCCTGCACGGCCATGTCCAGTGCCGGCCTGTCACCTCACCGCCGCTCACCGCTCGTTGAGTTCCACGGACGGATTGCCGAACAGCCTGCGCCTGACCTCGTCGAAGGTGTCCGGCAGGTAGCGGTCGCGGATCCGGACCGGCAGCCGGTCGAGTCGCGGCAATGGCAACGCCGGATAGGTGAACAGGAATTCCATCAGGAAGCCGGCATTCTGTGCCAGCTGTCCGCAATAGCGCGGAATATGGCGCTGCCTGATGATCCGCTCCTCGTGCATGCAGCGGCCGATCTCGCTCTCCAGCATCTCCAGATAGCTGGTGACGATGATTTCCAGGTTGATGCTTGCCTCGCCGCTCCGCACGAATTCCCGGAACGCCGCGTTGGTCTGGCCGGGCGTGTAACCATGCGCGTTGAAGACCTGCAGCATCCTGTCATGCAGTGGCTCGGCGAGAATAAAGTCCTTGTCTGGCCGGTAGCCGACGACCAGGTTGGTGGCCTGGTAGTTTCCGTCGTGGCGTTCCTGCTCGATCAGCGTACAGCCGCCATCCTGCAGCAGCGACAGCAGCCGCTCCAGTTCGTGCGCCTCCAGGATCACCTTGAGTCCCGCGACATCGTTGATGGCCTGGCCGTCCGGCAACTGCACGGCCGGATTGTCATGCAGCTGCGCCAGCAGCCGCTGCTCCGCCTGCTGCAAGGCCTCCGGTGCTGCCTCCTGCTGCTGCCATATGCCGCCTGCCGGTTGCGTTCCGTCCCCGGCATAGAGCCAGTCCACCAGACGGCGTGCAGTCTTTTCCGCGAGGCGCCGGATGCGCTTGATGCGGCTGGACCCGACGTAGCAGGCGTCACCCTGCCCGTCATGGAAATACAGGTTGCCGTGAAACGGCGTTTCGCGGAAATAATAACCGGGTTGAGCTGCGTAGGCGGTGACCAGTTCCGCGCAGCGGGCACAGTGTGACGGCAGGGTCGTGCTGATCCGGTCCCTGAGCGCACCCTTCGTTGCAACTGACTCCATGCGCAGGCCAGCACCGTGCAGGCCGGCAAACAGGTCTGCAGAAAACCGGCCAAGTGCGCGTGAAACATAGACGTTGTTGAAGTGCACCAGGCGCAGGATTTCATCCACATCGCCGGGTTGCAGCGTGTCGCGCATCCAGCGCCGGATCACGTCGCTCAGGCGGTCGCGGTGCAGGAAACTGTTGATACGGATCATGCGGCAGTCATCCGGCACCGGGCTGCAGCCGGCCACACCGTGTCATGACATAACCGTAGATTGTGCGCATTTATATGCCGCTGCATAAAATCCACCTCGCTCGCTTGTCGAACCGGCCTTCTGTATCACGGAGATCACCTGGATCGCTGCGGGTACGCTGTGGCCATGCAGTTTTGCAACACCTGATCATCACCCTGCCATGCCGGCTGAATGTCGTCGATCACCTACATTCAGACTTGCATCGTGAGTAAGCCGGTGATTTCAATGACATCATCAGTGTATCTGATACACGACACTGGCGCGCGCACACGTCGATCGGCAATCTCCGCCCGGTGTGTGCATAACAAATAAACATACAAAACAGCAGACTGCGAATTCTGTGCGAGCGATTTGCACTCAGCTGCCACTCCGGTAACACCGCCTGCATCTCATCGTCGAGGCCAGCCTGGACAGCAATTCCGTTGTGACCTGCGCATGGTTTCACGCCTGCCGTACGAAAGCATTCTACCCGTTGTTTGCTGAAACCCCTTTATTTACTGCATTTGCGCACATTCTCCCGAGCCGGGCGAGCCTGAACGCCATGCCGTGTCCAGGTGCATTTTTTTCTGGCACGGACTTTGCTAACAGTCAGTAAAAACATAACTCGCCCACAGGGCCGGCCGCCTGTCTGCCGGCACCACGCAAACAGAGTAACCTTTTTTATGCTGAAACGATTTCTGGTTTCCCCGTTCCTTCGTTTTCTTTTTCTTTTATTCATCGCCGCGCAGCTGTCCGCCTGTGGTGGTGGCGGATCCAGCACCGATGCCGGATCCGCAACAGCCAACATCAGCAGCACCGCGGATGTCACGGATGATATCGTGCTGGCCGGCAGCGTCGGCGACGGACCCGTTACCGGTGCCACCGTGGAGATCTGGAGTTCGCAGGGCAGGCTGATCGGCTCCATGAAAAGTGACAACACGGCGTCATTCAATTCCAGAATCCGCGTCAGACGCTCGAATTATCCGTTGCTGCTGAAGGTCAGGGGCGGTATCGACCTGGTGACGGGCAGTGCACCGGATTTCCAGCTGGTCTCTGTGATGCCTGACCGGTACA
>JBATJF010000325.1:0-7224 GCA_049668345.1 Gammaproteobacteria bacterium | reverse complement strand
CACCCAGACTGACCCGGGTTGGCCGCGCAGAACCAATCGATTGCGATGCTTCCACGCGCAGAATGATCCAGGTAAACGCCGGAATCGCCCCGCTGGGGCCTCCGGCTGTTCCTGTGCGGAGAGCCCTTCCACAGTCCCACCAGCCAATAATCCAGACGGTTCCCGCCCGGATTCAGTCCACATAGTGGCATGCCGATACCCGCAGGTAACGGCAAACATTGACCTGTGTCAACACAGGATCATGCCTTTCGTTATAAAAAACAGGTTTACATATGAGAAAAATGGAACCGGCCATGACCGAACACCACGCCAGCGCCCTCGCTGAACTCGCGGCAGACAGGGAAACACCTGCGCTTGCCTCAAAAAAGGACATCACGAGTCTCGGCAAGCAGAAGATATTCGCCGATGCCAACTACCCCTACAAGACCAAGATGGGCCGGGCCGAATACGAAGCGGCCAAGCAGGAGCTGCAGATCGAACTGCTCAAGATGCAGGGCTGGGTCAAGGAAACGGGCCAGCGGATCGTCATCCTCTGCGAGGGGCGCGACGCGGCCGGCAAGGGCGGCACCATCAAGCGTTTCATGGAGCACCTGAATCCACGCGGCGCCCGTGTAGTCGCCCTGGAAAAACCATCCGAAGAAGAGCAGGGCCAGTGGTACTTTCAGCGTTACGTCAAGCACCTTCCCACGGCGGGTGAAATCGTACTGTTCGACCGATCCTGGTATAACCGTGCCGGCGTCGAGCGTGTCATGGGTTTCTGCTCCTCCGGCGAGTATCTCGAATTCATGCGCCAGGCGCCCGAACTGGAACGCATGCTGGCTCGCTCCGGGATCCATTTTTTCAAACTGTGGTTCTCGGTCAGCCGTAACGAGCAGTTCCGCCGTTTCCAGGGACGCCGGCATGACCCGCTGAAACAGTGGAAGCTGAGTCCGATCGATATGGCATCGCTGGACAAATGGCAGGACTACACCGAGGCAAAAGAGGCCATGTTTTTCTACACGGACACCGCCGACGCACCGTGGACCGTGGTCAAGTCGGATTGCAAGAAACGTGCGCGTATAAACGCCATGCGCCACGTGCTAAACAGTCTCGAGTACCCGAACAAGAACCGCCAGATCGCCATCGCACCGGATCGTCTGATCGTCGGCTCGGCAAAGAACATCTACGAATCAGGCGAGCACTATCTGGAAAGCAGCCCGTTGGAACAGACCAGCAAGGAATAGTCATGCACCAGACCGACCATGCCCAGGCAATGACAGACCGTTTTCATGAACTTGTGGAACAATCCGGGGACAGCCTGCCCGAGAACCACTACGATGAGCTGAGGCTGATCATCGAGGCCGGGCTCGATACCGCACTGGCGGAGATGATGGAAAACATCGCTGACAAGCTGACCGCCATGGCGCACGACATCCAGCACGATGCGGAATTCTTCGACTGACAGACAGGCACCGCGCTGCCGGGCGCTTGTCCGCGACACCACCCGCTGATCCACATCACATCGCGATCAACCCGCTCCTGACCGGCAGGACCGGGTTACGGCCGGCAGAGGCGTGACCGTCACTGACCGGACTGTCGATCACGCTCGGTCAGCCGCCCTGCGACACAGCGTCGATTGCCTGGCGTTTGCCCGGATGGAACCGGCGCGATTGACACATGTCAATACCCGGGACCTTGCAATCAGGCATAGTTTCGAGTCACTATGGCCGTGTTAATAATAAAATTGATGATCGCATCCCTACCCCACCCCGTGATGAATGTGATATCGGGCAGACATCCGGGTTATCAGCGAATACCCGGAAGTTCCGGATGCCGGTAGCGGCAAGTCCGTTTTATTTCAGGAGCGTGCACAGTGTTATTTTCCGGCAGTCAAACAAAATATCGAAGCATGGATTCCTCGTCACTGGACTGTGTCCGCGATCACCTCGCCACGCGGGTTGTCGGACAACGCAGCCTGATAGACAGCATGCTGATATGCCTCGTGAGCGAAGGCCATCTGCTGGTAGAGGGTATGCCGGGGCTGGCCAAGACCACTGCGGTAAAGGCCCTGGCGGAGGCCATCGAGGGTGACTATCACCGCATCCAGTTTACGCCCGACCTGCTGCCCTCCGACCTGATCGGCACGGATATCTACCGTCACGAGAAGGGCGAGTTCGTATTCCGCGCCGGCCCGCTGTTCCACAACATACTGCTCGCGGACGAGGTCAACCGGGCGCCGGCCAAGGTCCAGTCGGCATTGCTGGAAGCCATGGGTGAACACCAGGTCACGGTCGGCATGAAGACCTACCAGCTGCCGGACCTGTTCATGGTGCTGGCCACCCAGAACCCGATCGAGCAGGAGGGCACCTATAACCTGCCGGAGGCCCAGCTGGATCGCTTCCTGATGCACGTCTGGGTGGATTACCCGAATCGCGAGGAAGAACTGGCCATACTGCAACTCGACAGCAACCAGCAGCTCAACGCACCGGCACCCCCTGCCGTGGTGCTGACCCAGGCGGAACTGTTCAGGGTGCGCGAGGATGCGGCAAAGCTCTATCTCGATCCCAAACTGAATGACTATATCGTCGACCTGGTACAGGCCAGCCGCCGGCCCGAAGCCTATGACGACAGCCTCAAGCGCTGGTGCCGGTTCGGTGCCTCGCCACGTGCCACGATTGCGCTGGCTCGCTGTGCCCGTGCACGCGCCTGGCTGGATGGCGATGATTTTGTCGCGCCGCACCATATCCAGGCCGTGGCGCCGGACGTGCTGCGCCACCGCATCCTGTTGACCTTCGAAGGCGAAGCCGAGGGCGTCACCAGCGACCATTTCGTCAAGCGTCTGCTGGAGGTCGTGGCAATACCGTGATGGCCGGCAGGAACTTCGGGCCAGGGCACCCGTTTCAGACCACAGCAGCAACGCGATGAGCCTTCACCCGCAGCTTGATGATCTGCTGGAACTCCGCCACCAGGCCCGCGCCCTGGGCGTGGCAGCCAATCACCTGGTCAATACCACCTTCAGTGGCCTGTACGCGTCGGTATTTCGCGGCACCGGACTGGACTTCGATGAAGTCCGCGAATACCGCGAAGGCGACGATATTCGCAACATGGACTGGCTGGTCACGGCGCGCACCGACATTCCGCACCTGAAGGTTTTTCGCGAGGAACGCCAGCGCAGTGTCATCCTCTGCATCGATACCGGGCCGCATATGAGTTTCGGCACCCGCGGCACGTTCAAGTCCATCCAGGCCGCGCGTACCGCGGCCCTCATCGGCTGGGCCGCCAGCAAGCAGCACGACCGGGTCGGTGGCGTGCTGTTCGGCAATCCCGCGACCGGACTGCGCTACTTCCGCGCCACCCCCGGCCGCCGCGGTCTGTGGCGGCTGCTGCGCGGGCTCACCGAGCCCATCGAGCAAGGCGACACGGACGAATCGCAGTTGATGGCGACCCTGCAGCACCTCGACAGCGGCGCCGCCACCGGTTCGCTGATATTCGTCATCGCGCCGCTCAACCAGGTCACCGCCGGCCTGGAACGCATCCTCGGCAGTCTGAAGCAGCGCAACGACGTCGTGCTGCTGCCGGTGGACGATCCGGCCGACCGCGACCTGCCGGCCATGGGACCGGTCATCTTCTCCAATGCCGCCGGCGAACTGCTGGAAGTGGATACCGACAATGCCGAAGGACGCGCGGCTTTTCGCGAAGACTGGGAACAGCGCCGCGAGGAACTACAGCAACTCGCCTACCGGCTGGGGCTCGGACTGATACCCATCAGCACGACAGATGATGTGCACCGCACCTTGATCACAGGACTGCGGCACTACCGGGGAAGGCGTTAGCCGGCATGGAAAATAGCACCGCGATATTGCGCGACATCCACGATCTGGACGCGATCCCGTGGTGGCCGCCGGCTCCCGGCTGGTGGATTGTCTTCGGCCTGTTGCTGCTCCTGCTCGTCGCCGCTGCGCTCCGTTACTGGCTGCGCTATAGCGGCCTCATGCCGGGCTGGCGCGGCGATGCCCGCCGCCAGCTGCGCGCCCTGCGCAAGGCCTTGCGCCAGGAAGAACCCCGCGCCGTCGCCAGCCGCCTGTCCACGCTGCTGCGCCGTATTGCCATGGCGCGAGGCGGGCGGCGCCAGGCCGCCGGACTGTCCGGCGATCGCTGGCTCAACTGGCTGGAAGAAAACGACAGTACCGGTTTCAGCTGGACGAAGCGTGGCCGGATACTGCTGCAGGCCCCCTACATGCCACCGGCATGGGTTGTGGAACGCAAGGATGTGGCACGGCTGGTCGCCGCCGCACGGCGCTGGGTCGATGCGGTAACCCCGGCGGACCGCAAACCGGCGATACGCTGGCGCGAAAAGCTTGCCACATACGGTATCAACCTGCGGAGCCGGCATCATGTTTAGCTTTTCCTGGCCGTGGGCTGCCCTGCTGCTGCCCCTTCCGCTGCTGGTCCGCTGGTTCTGGCCGCGGCCGCATGGCGCAACCGATGCCTACACCCATGGCGACAGTTCCACCCTCCTGCACCCGGCGCTGGGACGACTGGCGTCCACGTTCGTTGCCGCTCGCTCGCTCACCCATGCCGGCAGCCGCCTGCAGATTGTCATGCTGTCCCTGGTATGGGCAGCACTGATCGTCGCCATGATGCAGCCGCAATGGCTGGAACCCTATACGGAAATCCGTACCGAGGGCTATGACCTGATGCTGGCCGTCGATACCTCGCGCTCGATGGAGGCGCTGGACTTTACGGTCGACAACCGCCAGGTCACGCGCATGGCGGTTATCAAGGGTGTGCTGGAGCGTTTCGTCAAGGCACGCGACGGCGACCGCATCGGTATTGTGGTGTTCGGCAGCCAGGCGTTTGTGCTGTCTCCCATGACACAGGATTTACAGGCCCTGCACAGTCTGCTGGACAGCGTCGTTGCGCGCATGGCCGGTGACGGTACCGCAATCGGCGATGCCATAGGACTGAGCGTGAAAAAACTGCGCGAACGACCCGAGGGCTCGCGCGTGCTGATCCTGGTCACCGACGGCGAGAATACCGAGGGCAGCATGCCGCCGAGCCTGGCAGCGCAGCTCGCTGCGCATGAAGGTATCCGCATCTACACCATCGGCGTCGGCAGCAAGGGGCTGGTGCCATTCATGGAAGATGGCCGCATGACCCAGGTCAAGATGGAAATCGACGAGGACCTGCTCACCGAGGTGGCGGCAATCACGGGCGGCGCCTATTTCCGTGCTACCGACAGCGGCGCGCTCGAGCAGATCTACCAGCAGATCGACGCACTGGAAAAGACCCAGGCGGAATCGCGCACCGTGATGATTCCGCAACCGCTGTACCGCTGGCCGCTGGGAGCAGCGCTGCTGCTCCTGTTGCTGCTTGGTCTGTTCCCCAACGGTATACCGCGATCGTGGTTCACGAGACGGGCCCATGGCTGACCTGCTGCCCGCCATTCACTTCAGCGAACCGGTCTGGCTGTGGGCATTGCTGTTGTGCATACCGGTCGCCCTCTGGCTCACCCTGACACGCCATCTCAGCAAGCGCAACGAACGCCTGCAGCTGTACGCGGATCACCACCTGTTACCGCACCTGCTGGGCCGTTCGGAGATCACCACCGGTACGCAATGGCGACGCTACGCGCACTGGTCCCTTGTCTGGGTGCTGCTGGTACTGGCCATGGCCGGTCCGCGCTGGGATTTCACCGATGTGCAGTTGTTCCGTCCCGGCACCAACCTGGTGGTACTGTTCGATATCTCGCGCTCCATGAACGTGGCAGATGTGCAGCCCTCGCGGCTGGCGCGCGCGCAGCAGGAACTGGCCGACCTGCTGGACCGCAATCGCGGCATCCGCATCGGCGTAATCGGGTTTGCCTCGATTGCCCAGGTCGTTGCACCGGTAACCGAGGACATGAACGGTATCCGTCGGGTACTGCCAGCGCTCGACACGAGCCTGGTGCAATTGCCGGGCAGCCGGCTGGTGCATGCGCTCGACCGCGCCGGCGAACTGCTCGCCGGTCAGCCGAAGGACAGTATCAGCTCGCTGCTGATCATCACCGACGGTGATTCCGATGAGCCTGGCCTGGAGCAGCATATCCATGAATTCGCTGCGCGCGGGGTGCGCGTGCATATCCTCGGTATCGGCACGCCGGAAGGTGATGCCGTTCCAGGCCGGGAAGGCCAGTGGATCACTGACAGGAGCGGCCAGCCGGTCGTTTCGAGGCTCAACGAACCCTTGCTGAAGACCCTGGCGACTGCCGGAGATGGAGTTTACCAGCGCGCCGATTACCGCCAGCGCGATACCGACCGGATCCTGGAAGAGGTGAAGGCGCAGGCGCTGCCCGGCAGTGAACTCAACGAACGCACGCGGGTCTGGAATGAACGCTACCACTGGCTTGCCGGACTGGCGCTGCTGTTGCTGCTGCCGCTGTTTCGCCGCAGCCTGCCGGGTTTCCAGGTGCGCAGCTCATGAAACGGCAAACGATCCTCGTCACGTACCTGCTGACCGGCCTGCTGGCCGGCGCGACAACCGTCGAGGCGTCCTGGTTCAGGAACACGGAACAGGAAGCGGCCCTCAAATACCGGGAAGGTGAATACAGCGAAGCCGCACAGGATTTCAGCGATGCCTACCGTCGCGGCGTCGCACTCTACCGTGCGGGACGCTACACGGAAGCGGGCGATGCCTTCGCCAGTGTCGAGCGCGAAGACATCAAGCCGGACGCGTTGTATAACCTGGGCAACAGCCGCTACAAGCGCAGCGACTACCAGGGCGCAGTCGAGGCCTACCAGGCAGCACTGGCGCTGCAGCCGAAAGACACCGACACGTCGCACAATCTGGCACTGGCGAAGCGGATGCTGGAACAGACTGTGAACGAAGAACTGGAACAGGAAAAGTCCGAGCAGCCACCCGAGGAAGAAGAGCAGCAAGAAAAAGAAAAAGAACAGCAGGAGTCCCAGGAGTCCTCCAGCGAGGAGCAGCAGGAATCCGAAGAGTCCTCCGGCGAGGAGCAGCAGGAATCCGAGGAGTCCTCCGGCGAACAGCAGCAGGAGTCCGAGCAATCTTCCGGTGACCAGCAGCAGGAGTCCGAGCAGTCCGCCGGTGACCAGCAGCAGGAGTCCGAGGAGTCCTCCGGTGACCAGCAGCAGGAGTCCGAGGAGTCCTCTGGCGAACAGCAGCAGGAGTCCGAACAGTCCGCCGGCGACCAGCAGCAGGAGTCCGAGCAATCTTCCGGTGACCAGCAGCAGGAGTCCGAAC
>JBATJF010000324.1:0-2229 GCA_049668345.1 Gammaproteobacteria bacterium | reverse complement strand
GTAGTCAATTGCTGCCCCAGGGTCAGGGTGTACCCGGAGGCGCCCGCGATTACCGTGGGAAAGATGGCGACACGCAGGGTATAGGTGCCGGTAGCGGGGGCGGTCAGAATTTCCGTGGCGAGCGTACCCGTCGAGCTGGCGACGATGGCATTGTTTGTGTCGTAAAGAAACAGGTCCAGATCAGCGGCGGCATGATCGGCGATATTCAGGATCACGGACTGGTTCGCCGTCAGGGTAATCCGGAAAAAATCGGCGGTGTCACCGATGGTCTGTGAGCGGCCGGCCGGGCCCGCGCCGGGTTCGTTAAGATAGCCGCCTACCACCACCGGATTCGGTATGGCCTGGGCCGTGGCGATGCTGTCATTGCCGGCATAGGGCGCGAAGGGGTCGTTCACATCGCTGTCGACGGCATTGCCACCCGCTGCCTGCAGGGTTCCACTGACCGTGAAACCGGTGTTGCTCGGGGTGCTGCCTGCGCCGCCACCACCGCCCCCGCCCCCGCATCCGGTCAGCGTGAACAATGCAATGCCCAGCAGGGAGAGGAAGGTAGTTTTGACGGAGGGCGTGTGACTGGACTTGTACAAGCGGTTGTTTCCGTGTTCCGGGCAGTACTGCTCGTTCACCTTAGGGGTACAGCGCCAGGCCTGTCAAGGCACCATGCCCGACTGGACGTTTGTATACCGGTGTAACGGGTCGGGCGTTGCCGTGCATCTCAGCGATTCCGGTCCGCGATCATGCGCAGCACCGGTGTGTCGATGCCGGTGCTTTCCGCCTGCTGCAGGGCGCGTGCCAGGCGCGCCGGTGCGCTGCGGCCGGTGCACCCGTGCTCGGGATCGCCGTCGAAGGCGGCAAGCATCGCATCCATCACCTGGTCCGCGTCGAACCGCTGGCCGGTCAGGGATTCCTGTATGCGGATCACTTCGTGCGCCACGTCCTGTGCCAGGTCATGGTGCTGGTCCCGGAGCTGGCTGACGGTGCCGCCGGTAATCAGGCCGGCACAGTTGGTGGTGACGATATAGACGTTTTTCACGACCAGTTCGAACAACAGTTCCCGTTCACTGTCCAGTACCCGCGTCGGAATATCCAGGCTTGCCAGGCAATCCCGCAGCAGGTTCGCGTGCGGGCCATGGATCGGCGACGGGATAAGCACCTTGACGTCCTGGCCGCGCTTTTTCTCGAACCAGACCGAGATCACGGTTGGCTGTACCAGTCCGTACTGTTGCCAGTCGCTCGGCAGGAGCTCGTTCTGCAGCAGGGCGACGCGGCCGTGCCACGCTGCAGGCAGTGTTTCCAGGACTTCGTGCAGGCTGTTTTCCGCGACGGCGACCAGCACCAGTTCGGGCGCCGGCAGCTGCTGGGCGACATGCCTGATGTCGGTGTGCCGCGTAACAGGATAAACCGGGTGACCGGTGCGCAGGAAACCGCGCGCGAAAACGCTGCCCATCTCGCCGATGCCGACGACAACTACCGGTGGTTTCATAGGTGTAAATTCGCCTGTGCCGGGTAAATCAGCGCGTGAGTATATCGCAATGCAACGCCGGACGGGGTGGCCGCAGGGTATGATATCCGGAACCGGTTCACACCTGCCGTTACCTGGAGACCCGACATGGGGTTTACTGCGCGTTGTCTGCCCGGCGGTTGCAGAATGTCCTGTCGGGTTGCGGCCTGGTTCGTGGCCTGTTGCCTGCTGCCCGGACCCGCGGTGTCCGAAGTGCGCGTCACGGATGACGGCGGGCGGCAGGTCGTACTCGCAGGTCCGGCGCTGCGTATCGTCAGCCTGGCGCCGCACATCACAGAATTGCTGTTCGCCGCCGGTGCGGGCGACAGGGTGATCGGTGTGTCCGACTACAGTGACTATCCGGAAGCGGCGCGCGGCATCACGCGCATCGGTGGTGGTGGCGGTCTGGACCTGGAGCGCATCCTCGCCCTGCAACCCGATCTCGTCGTGGCCTGGCAGAGCGGCAATCCGGCGTTCCAGGTGCAGCGGCTGCGCGAGCTCGGCCTGACCGTATTTATATCGGAGCCGCGTGATCTGGCCGCGATCCCGCGCTCTATCGACCGGCTGGCGCGGCTGGCCGGAACCGGAACGGCCGCGCAACCCGTGATCGAAGCTTTCGATCGGCGCCTCGCCGCGCTGCGCCGGACTGTGTCGGGGCGTGCGCCGATACGCGTTTACTACCAGGTCTGGGACCGGCCGCTGATGACGGTCAATGGTGCGCACCTCATCAG
>JBATJF010000323.1:0-2407 GCA_049668345.1 Gammaproteobacteria bacterium | reverse complement strand
CCAGGTCACCGCGCAATTCACCGGCAAGCGCTGGTCGCTGCCGGCACGGGTGTACGCACGACCGCTGGATCTGTATGCCGGGCAGGAGCTGACGCCCGAGCAGCTGGTATCTGAGCTGAAAGCGCTGAACTACCGGCCGGTGCGCTCCGTGCAGCAGGCCGGACAATACTCGCGCAACAGCAACGTATTCCACATCATGACCCGGCCTTTCACCTTCTGGGACGGCCAGGAGCCGGCACGCAACCTGCGGGTCGGCTTTTCCGGAGGGGCGGTGGCGCAGCTGGCCGATCGCGGCAGCGGCGGCACCATTGCGCTGGCGCGCCTGGACCCGGTACTGGTCGGCAGTTTCTACCCGGCACACAACGAGGACCGCGTCCTGTTGCAGCTGGAGCAGGTGCCGGTCAGCCTCACCGATGCGCTGATCGCGATCGAGGACCGCGGTTTCTACCAGCACCACGGCATCGCGCCGCTCGCCATCGTGCGCGCGCTGTGGGCCAACATCCGCGCCGGCGGCGTGGTTCAGGGTGGCAGCACCCTGACCCAGCCGCTGGTGAAGAACTTCTTCCTCACCAGCGAGCGCTCACTGGTGAGGAAGGTGAATGAAGCGATCATGGCCCTGCTGCTGGAGTTCAACTACAGCAAGGACGAAATCCTCGAGGCCTACCTTAACGAGGTGTATCTGGCGCAGGACGGCAGCCGCTCCATCAACGGTTTTGGGCTGGCCAGCTATTTCTATTTCGATCGACCGCTGGTGGAGCTGAGCGTCGACCAGTACGCGCTGCTGGTCGGTTTGGTCAAGGGCCCGTCCTACTACAATCCCTGGAAACACCCGGAGCGTGCACGGGCACGGCGCAACCTGGTACTGGACATCATGGCGGAGCTCAAGCTGATCGGCACGGAAGAGGCCGGGCGTGCCAGGAGCCAGAAGCTCGGTGTCGGGCCGGTAGGGCGCAAGGCGATCAACACCTTTCCGGCCTTCCTGGACCTGGTACGGCGCCAGCTGCAGACCGATTACCGCGACGAGGACATTACCTCGGAAGGCCTGACCATCTTCACCACGCTGGACCCGCAGGCGCAGTGGCAGGTCGAGCGCGTGCTGTCCATGCGCCTGGACGAACTCGAACGCGGCCTGGGCATGGAACGCGGCAAGCTGGAGGGCGCGGCCGTGGTGACCTCGGTGCAGGGCGGCGAAGTGCTGGCCATGGCCGGTGGACGCGATCCGAAATTCGTGGGCTTCAACCGCGCGCTGGATGCCTACCGCCAGGTCGGCTCGCTGCTCAAGCCGGCTGTCTACCTGACGGCACTGGAACAGCCGCAGCGCTACACACTGGCTACGCTGATCGATGACAGTCCGCTGACCTACACGGCGCGCAATGGCGATGTGTGGGAACCCGGCAACTACGACAGGCAGAATCACGGCATGGTGCCGCTCTACCAGGCACTGGCGCATTCCTACAACATCAGCACGGCGCGGCTGGGCCTGGCCATCGGCGTGGACAAGGTCGTCGACACGCTGCGCCGGCTGGGCGTCGAGCAGAAACTCAATCCCTATCCGTCGCTGCTGCTCGGTGCCGTGGAGATGTCGCCGTTCCAGGTGACACGCATGTACCAGACCTTTGCCAGCGGCGGCTTCGCGACGCCGCTGCGCGCCATCACGGCGGTGCTGGCATCGGACAAGACGCCGCTGCAGCGCTACCCGCTCAATGTCCACGCAGCCATTGCGCCGGGGCCGGACCACCTCATCACCACTGCGCTGCTGTATGTCGTGCGCGAAGGCACCGGCCAGGCGATTTACCATGCGCTGCCGGCCGATCGCAATGTCGCCGGCAAGACCGGCACCACGGACGACCTGCGTGACAGCTGGTTTGCCGGGTTCACCGGTGACCGGCTTGGCGTGATATGGGTGGGCCGTGATGACAACCAGCCGACCGGCCTGAGCGGCTCGACCGGTGCGCTGCGTATATGGCGCGACGTGTTTGCCGGTTTCAACGACTCGGGCTGGAGGCAAACGCTGATCGACGCTATCGAATACCACTGGATCGACCCGGCAACCGGCCTGCTGGCCGATACCGGTTGCCTGGATGCCGTACAATTGCCCTTTATCAAGGGCAGTGCACCGACGCAGTCCGCACCCTGCGTGCGCGGCGCCGGTTCCCTGCCGGAAGCGGTTGACTGGTTCAAGGAGCTGTTTCAATGAAAGCGATCGAGATTTCCCGTCTGTGGCTGTCTGCACTGCTGGGTGTCCTGCTGGTGCAGGGCTGTGCGCCGACCTACTATCCACCGCGCGGCGACCGGTTGCCGCCGCCGGTCGTGGAGCAGGGCAGCCAGGTACCGGACGACCTGCGCCTGCCGCAACCATCGCCGCCGGTGACGAGCGTGCCACAACCGGCGCCGCCGGTCGTGACAC
>JBATJF010000322.1:0-3224 GCA_049668345.1 Gammaproteobacteria bacterium | reverse complement strand
ACGCCAAGTGCATCGGGCTGGCCTTCCAGATCCGCGATGACATCCTCGACGTGGAAGGCGAAACCCACATGCTGGGCAAGCACACCGGGATGGACCTGCAGCGCGAGAAATCCACCTACCCTGCGCTGATGGGCCTGGAGGCGGCGCGCCAGCGCGCTCGCGAACTGCACGGGGAGGCCGTGAACAGCCTGTCCGGCTTCGGCGAACGCGCCGATCCGCTGCGCTGGATCTCTGCCTATATCATTGAAAGAGAAAGATAATAAGGCGGACCACCCCGCCCGGCGGATTGCGCCCGCCGACGGCCTCGGCTAGTATCCTACCAATTCACTCAGGAATAGCCGCACGGGACGCTCGCTACTACCCCTTTGGGCGGGTATTCAGCCCCCACCCCGGCCGCTAGGCTCTCGTGATCGGGACGGCGCAACAAACCTGGATATAACGCAATGAAATCAACTGAAATGGCACACAGCGGCACCCCTGCCATCGCCGATGTGCAAGGCAGCACGGATACGCGCCAGCTCCCGATCGACAAGGTCGGCATCAAGGACATCCGCCACCCGGTGCGCGTCACCGACCGCAGCGGCGGCGAGCAGCACACCATCGCCACCTTCAATATGTACGTGAACCTGCCGCACAACTTCAAGGGCACGCACATGTCGCGGTTCGTGGAGATCCTCAACCAGCACGAGTACGAGATCACGGTGGATTCGTTCCGCGAAATGCTGCGGGAAATGACCGGGCGGCTGGAAGCCGAATCCGGCCATATGGAGATGAACTTCAGCTACTTCATCAACAAGGCCGCCCCGGTATCCGGGGTCCAGAGCCTGCTGGATTACGACGTCACCCTGATCGGCGAGATCATCGACGGCAAGCCGAAGATGAACATCAAGGTCGTGGTGCCGGTAACCAGCCTGTGCCCGTGTTCCAAGAAGATTTCCGAGTACGGCGCACACAACCAGCGCTCGCACGTGACGGTCAACGCCCAGACCAGCGGCTTCGTCTGGGTCGAGGACCTGATCGACCTGGTGGAGAGCGAGGCCTCGTGCGAACTCTACGGCCTGCTGAAACGGCCCGACGAAAAATACGTCACGGAAAAGGCCTACAACAATCCCAAGTTCGTCGAGGACATGGTGCGTGATGTCGCCGGACGCCTGAACGCCGACAACCGCATCAGGGCCTACACGGTGGAATCCGAGAATTTCGAATCCATTCACAACCATTCGGCCTACGCGCTGATCGAGCACGTCAAGGACCCGCTCTGAACCGCGCCGCGCGGTGGCTCAGTATTTTTTCCTGAGAGTCATCAGCTGCCCGCTGTTGGTGATCTCGAGACGGCCCAGGTAACTCATCCCCAGCAGCGCGGTTTCCGGCTGCGGCCCGTCGATGACGACCGCACCGACATTGCGCAGTTCCAGTTCGCCGACCTTGACGCTGCCCAGCGTCACCATCCACGCCGGCTCCACGCCCGAGGCCGTGGTGACTGCCGCCTCGGTGCCGGTCACGCGGTAATCGATACCCAGCCGCCGCGCCTGGGCCGAATTCAGCGCCACCTGCGTGGCACCGGTATCGACCAGGAACGATACGGGCAGGCCATTGATGCTGCCCACCGTGGTATACATGCCGCTGGTGTTGCGCCAGACATTGAATTCCTGGACCGCTGCCTCACGCTTGCGCGCGGTGACCCGGCCATCCATACGCGCCTCGATCTGTTCTCCGTCGATTTCCAGCAGCGCCGATTCGCTGTCCGCGGACAGCAGCCGGACACCCTGCGGCCCGGTTTCGCCGATCCGCAGCACGGCCTGGTGGCCGTTGATCTGCACCACGGCCCGCCCGCTGAACAGGCCGACCACACGCACATCGGGCGCAGCGGAAACATCAATCTCAGTCAGCAGCAGCAAAGCCGCCATCAGCATGCGTATAATCACGGGATTGTTCCTGGCGTTCACCTGCAAAATACATCGACCGATTATGAAGCCCCTGTATATCTTCCGCCATATCGACTGCGAAGGTCCCGGTTACCTGGCCGAGGTGCTCGAAGGGCATGATATTCCCTGGCATCTGATCGCCATCGATGCCGGTGACAGCGTACCGGAATCGATCGAGCACTGCTCCGGGCTGGTATTCATGGGCGGCTCGATGAGCGTCAACGACACCCTGCCCTGGATCGAAGCGGAACTGGCCCTGATCCGCCAGGCGCAGGCCATCGATCTGCCGGTGCTCGGTCACTGCCTCGGCGGCCAGCTGATCTGCAAGGCACTGGGCGGTCAGGTCACCCGCAACCCGGTGAAGGAAATCGGCTGGCACCCGGTGCGCCGCCGCACCAACGCCACGGCACAGCGCTGGCTGCAGGGTGCACCGGACGAGGCCATCCTGTTTCACTGGCACGGTGAAACCTTCTCCCTTCCGGCGGGCGCCGAGTGCATACTCGAAAGCGGGCATTGCAGTCACCAGGCATTCGTCATCGGCAACACACTGGCCCTGCAGTGCCACGTCGAAATGCTTGCACCCATGGTCGGCGAATGGGCACAGCGGTATCGACACGAACTCGATGCTCCCGCTCCAACGGTGCAGAGCGCGGCGCAAATGACAGACGATCTCGATGCGCGCATCCGTGGCGCGCAGCAGGTGGCAGATGTACTGTACGAGCGCTGGTTGCAGCCGTTGCTGTATGGCTGACTATATACCCAACACAATCGGACGACGGGAAAAAGCCTGGCGTTACTGGCTTTTGATTAACCTGCCAGCAAGGGAATAGCCACGGAACCACACGGAAGAACACGGAAAAATAATTACTCCCTCTCGTGTACTTCCGTGGCCATCAACAATCAGATACTGAACAGGAGCACAGCATGTCACAACAGGACAACCGTAAACTCGCCGAGGACCTGGTCAACGCGCTGGGGCTGCAGAACACGCCACTGGCCATCAGCTTCACACAGGAACCCCTGCCAGGCGTCGAGCCGTTTGCCGACGACATGCCGGCACCCACAGCGGATGGCCGCACCGGACGTGTGCCCGCCGGCTGCGTGTTCTGGATGAAGGCCGCCGGACGCACCTTCAGCACGGTCGCGCAGGATCACGCCAACTGCAGCGTCGGCAGCGTCACCCACGGCTTCAGGACGCTGGACGAGGTCGGTGAAAAAGCGGATGTCGGCGCCCTGGTAGGCGCCGGCTGGGTGACCCCGGAGATGTTCCCTGAAATACCGGTCGTGAAGGGACGTTAC
>JBATJF010000321.1:0-19620 GCA_049668345.1 Gammaproteobacteria bacterium | reverse complement strand
GACTACAGCCTGCTGGCCCTGCCTGAGGACGGCATTGCCGTGATCTGCATTGGCATCACTGTTACCGGAATGTGCGGCAATGTCACTGAGGGCATCCTCGACGGCAACCAGCGTGTTGGCGAGTTCATTGAACTCCATGTCGCCGTGACCGGCATCTGCAGCGGCAAGTTCACGCAACTGCACCTCTTTCTCCGCAAGTCGTGCACCCAGTTTTTCCATTCCAATCATGCCGAGGGTATTGCCCAGCGAATGCAGTCCATCGGCGACCGTCACGAGCGCGGCCATGCCACCCTCTGACTTCCGGCTCATGCTATCCAGCTTATCCTTGATACTTTCCACTTCGTCACGCGCAGTCAGGGATACTGTCTGCAGCAATTCATCGCCGAGGTCACTTGCATCTGCAGTGGCATCAGTAGTGGCAGTGTTATGCGCGGTAATTCCATAGGTAGACCGGATTGACGCGATCCGCGGGGAATCGGCGTCGAATCCCGTAAGTTGTAACAGAAGGTTCTTGAACAGATCCTCGCTGAGGACGTCGTCAAATACTGCCTCACCGGAATCCATCAGACGCTTGATCTGCCTGTCGAGCTGGCCAAACAGCCGTTTTACGGTCGGGTTTGTTTCTATAACGCCATCACGCAGTAGTTCGGCAACGCCTGCACCCACCCACCATATACGGGCGGCGTGCTCGCTACCGGCTGTTCCTTGCAAATGCTCCAGAACATCAACCAGCGTTTGCAACCCATTGTTCGTGCTGCTGTCCCGGTACCATTCCAGCAGTCCGCCCTGAAAACGGACACGCGCCGCACGGGCCAGCGTTGTCATGTCGCGTTGCCCGCGCTTTGCACGCCCGCTGAATTCGTTTGCCGGCATGGGGGCCGAAAGGTCGGGGGAAAATACCGCTGCTTCATTAAGTGGCTGCAGGCCGCGGCTGGCTCGCAGGCTGTTGATCAGCGGGAACAGCTGTCTCGGGTTTTCCTTTCTGCCGGAACGCAAATTGGAGAGGTACTCGGGCAGCTCCAGGAATCCCTGCATCAGTTGTTCGAGCAGCGTCTCCTTGTCGACCACCGTTTCCAGCAACAGGTCGGCGATAGCCTCCTCCATTTCGCAGGCCAGCATGTCCGCACCCTTGATGTTGACCATCTGCAGTGGACCACGTGCTTCATGCAGGTGTGCCGCGCAGCCCTGCAGCAGCTCCTTGCGCTGTTCACCCTCGGCATATTCCTCGAGTTCCAGGCGCGACTGCTTGAGGGTTACCCCCACCTCCTGGCGTATCCAGCTCAGAGCGTTGTAGTCTATTGCTTCACGCATAATTGTTCCTTGCAAGCCACAATCAATACCCGACGACTGCTGCAGCTGTCATGCGCCGGTTTCCCGGACTGCTGCATTCCAGCTGCATCTTTACGGATACCGTGATTTATCCAGTACCTGTATCCGGCCGCACTACTGCGGCAGCTTGAATCCGGCCACCGACTTGTCCAGATCATGGGCAAGACGCGCAAGGTTGCCGATAGAACGCGAGGTCTGTTCGGCGCCTGCAGTTGCCTGTGTCGTCAGTTCCTGAATACCATTCATCGTGATCGACAGCTGGGCAGCGACATTCGCCTGCTGACGTGACTCTCCCGACATTTCCTTAATGAGACCTGCAAGCTGGTCGGACACGCTCTCGATTTCTTCAAGAGCGCCACCGGCATCTTCTGCGATCTGCGCACCGTTAACCACACCGGAGGTACTCTTCTCCATGGAGATAACCGCCTCGTTGGTATCAGCCTGAATGGTTTTTACGAGTGCCTCGATCTGCTTTGTTGCATTCGCCGAACGTTCCGCAAGCCGCTGCACCTCGTCCGCAACCACTGCAAATCCGCGCCCGGCCTCGCCTGCCATCGCCGCCTGTATAGAGGCATTCAGGGCGAGAATATTGGTCTGTTCGGCGATGTCATTTATGAGCTCCACGATATCACCGATCTCCTGTGAACTTTCACCGAGACGCTTGATTCGTTTTGACGTTTCCTGGATGTGCTCGCGAATCGTATCCATACCGGACATGGTCCGCTTTACCGCATCGCCACCCTTCTTGGCGATCTCGACTGATCGCATCGCCACCTTGGAGGATTCGTTGGCGTTATTCGATACTGTTTCCATGGAAACCGACATCTCGGCGATGGACTTGCTGGCCACCGTAATATCCTGCGACTGCTGCTTGCTCGCGGCTGCCAGCTTGTTGGCGATCTCGCCGGTCTCAGAAACCGATGAAGAAAGCTGCGTGGAGGTGTCATTGATCGTCTTGACAAGGCCACGCAGTGAATCGATCGTGACATTGATAGAATCGGCAATGGCACCGGTAAAGTCCTCGGTCACCGTGGTATGCACGGTCAGATCACCGGATGCCAGGTCACCCATTTCGTCAAGCAGCTGCATGATGGCCTGCTGGTTGTGGGTATTCTCGTCCTCGATCATATGACTGCGTGAACGTTGTGTGCGCAGGATCTCGAAGCCCATGAACAACAGCATGCATAATGCGACTGCGCCAAGGAAGTACGCCAGCTCGTTGTTGATCAGGCGACTACCCTGCAATGACTCCAGCACTTCTTTCAGGTTGTAGGAACTGTTGAAAAGCGCCTCGCTCTGGTTCGTGAAATCCGCAGCAGCGGTCTGTATGGCAACCAGCGCCTCGGCGTTCTCTACAATAGAACCGGCATTGTCGCTGATGCGACTGAACAGCAGCGCGATCTTCTGCAGCTTGTCCTGCAGCGCATTGCCCTTGAGCTGGGTAATCCCGCCCGTTCCGCGCATGAAACCGTCCAGCACACGGCCGAACTCCTTGGTATCCGATGCAAACAGCAGTGCCGATGATTCGGTTCCCTTGCCCGTCATGACGCCGTTGAGGCTGTTCACGATGCGCTGGCCGAGCACGGCCTGCTGACTTGCCAGGCGAACCTGCTCTGCACCCGCATTACTCTTGACCAGGGTATCGGCGATATCCTGGGTGTGTTCCATCAACTGCGGCATGACTTCGCTCATCAGGTTGGTGGCTTCTGCCATCGCCATGATCAGGAACTGCCCTTCAAGCACCGCATCGATACTGTAGCGGAAACCGCTCCAGATATTATGCAGGTCGGTCAGCGCAATACTCTCGGGCGTTTCGCTCTCCCCGAGATTACCGCCGTAATCGGCTATCTGCTTGTCTATGATTGCCGAAAACTCCTGTTTGGACCTGGACATGCTCTCGAATGCCTCGGTATCGCCCGTGGTTGCCGCCAGCGCATACTTGGCCAGTCGCTGTGACAAAACCAGCTGCTCACCGACGTCGGCCTGGCGTATCTGGTCCTTTTCTGCCTGCTTGCCGACCTGCACGAATGTCCAGACCATGGCCCAAACCGCGCCCAGCAACAGGATGGTCAGCACCTTCATCCTGCCGCTTGCGCCAAACATTCTCATGTCAAACATCTTTTTCATGGTCCGTCTCCTGACCGATTAGTCCAGATAGCAAATTTGTTTAAGTGTTCCTTGTTCCCAGACACGCAATATCACACGGCGGTCTGCAGGAATTGTGGTGCCTCGGCAAGTTTGAACAGGCTGAATATCGCCCAGATCTGATCGCCCCTGCGATAACCGTTTTGCAAATATGGCTGCAGGTATGCATCTATCCCTGCGTCATCTTCGCAATACTCATCATCTGTGAAGTGCTTCAGGCCAAGAACCTCGTCGACGACAAGCCCCGAATACAAGCCGTCATAATCTATGACCAGCACCCGGGTACGGCTTGTCAATTCGGTCACACGTCCGTCCAGGTAACCATTCAGATCGATTACCGGCAGCAGGTTGCCGCGAACGTTCGCAATCCCGCGCACCCATGGCTGTGTCAGCGGGATCGTTGACAGCTCGGGAAATTCGAGAATTTCGACCACCTCGCCAAGCTTTGATACCAGCAAATTGCTGCCGAGCCGGTAGGCAATGCCGGACCACTCGATAGTGGTTTCGACCTGCCGCTCCATACCGACCACACTGTTCTGGCACAGGTCTTCGAGCTCTCGCAGCAGGGAGACCGGATCGACGGCTTTCAGACTCTCTTCCATACTACGCAACCAGTGCCTGGTTGATCAGGCTCAGCAAGGTGTTTTCCTTGACCGGCTTGGTAAGGTAATCACGTGCACCCTGGCGCATACCCCAGACCCGGTCAACCTGCTGGTCCTTTCGTGTCACGATGATGACCGGTATTCCCGCCGTCTCCGGATCAGATGTCAGTTCTCGCGTAGCCTGAAAGCCATTGAGGCCCGGCATAACGACATCCATCAGTATCAGGTCAGGCTTTTCGCGCCGTGCGACCTCGATGCCTTCGTTGGCATCCGTGGCAAGCACCGTGCTGTAACCGTTCTTCTCAAGCATTTTCTTGAGCACATGAGCATCGGTCGGTGAATCATCAACTATCATTATCCGTGTCATTGATATTGCCTCGTGGAATAATCTACGCCGTCAACCTGTTTCCTTACGCTGCTTTTGCGCAATGCTTTTCAATAGCGCCCAGCAACTCTTCCCGTGTGAATGGCTTGGTGATGTAGTTATCGGAACCAACCACCCGGCCACGCGCACGGTCGAACAAACCATCCTTGCTGGACAGCATCACTACCGGGGTATGCTTGAACACCCGGTGATGCTTGATAAGGGCGCAGGTCTGGTAGCCATCCAGACGCGGCATCATGATGTCCAGAAAGATCAGGTCAGGCTTGTGGTCGGCTACCATGCTGAGCGCCTCGAATCCGTCGGTGGCCACGATCACCTCAAAGCCCTCTTTCTTCAGCAGCGTCTCCGCCGTACGACGTATGGTCTTGCTGTCATCAATCACCATGATCTTGATACCGCGGGCACCTTCGGCGCCGGGTGCTGCCGAAATCTCGGCCGTGCCGGTTTCAAGCATTTCATCTGCCGGTATGCTATTCTGCATGGCGACCTCTATCTGTATGTTTCATAAGATGTTTCTTCACAACCGGCAGTTATGCCGAGCCTTGTGCCGGCTTTCCGGCGCGCTGGTCACTCCCCGTGCCATGAATTAATTTAGTATTGGCTTTCGGATACAACGGTTTATCGTCACGGTATCAGCAAACTTTACGCACCCGGCGAACGCAGCTGACGGGACACCGCAAGCACGCGAAAACAGGATACTTATGAGCATCAAACTCGGTGTTGTCATGGATCCCATCGGGGCCATTAATTACAAGAAGGACAGCACGCTGGCGATGTTGCTGGCCGCGCAGCAACGCGGCTGGGAGCTCCATTACATGGAGCAGACACGCCTGTTTCTGGAAGACAGCCACTGCCACGCATACATGGCGCGGCTGGAGGTACGCCCTGATCCGGAGGACTGGTACACGCTGGGCACTGCCCGGGCCGCACCGTTGACCGACCTGGATGTAGTGCTGATGCGCAAGGACCCGCCCTTTGACATGGAATATCTCTACACCACCTATCTGCTGGAACGCGCCGAGATTGATGGCGTACTGGTGGTCAACCGGCCGGCCGCCATCCGTGACGCCAACGAAAAACTCTACACAGCATGGTTCGCAGACTGCTGCGTGCCGATGCGGGTCAGCCGCGACCAGCGACTGCTGGAAGAGTTCCTGCATGCACACGGCGATATCATCGTGAAACCGCTGAACGGGATGGGTGGGGCCTCGGTATTCAGGGTGCGTCCGCAGGACCCGAACCTGCATGTGATCCTGGAAACCATCACCGATAACGGCCGCCGCAGTGCAATGGCCCAACGCTACATCCCGGAAATCAGCGCCGGCGACAAGCGTATCCTGCTGATCGACGGCGAGCCCTTCCCGCATGCGCTGGCACGCATTCCCGCTGCCGGCGAAACCCGCGGCAATCTCGCAGCAGGCGCCACCGGCGTGGGCGTGGATCTCGACGAACGTGACCGATGGATTTGCAAACAGGTCGGGCCGACGTTGCGTGAACGCGGGTTGCTGTTCGTCGGCCTCGACGTCATAGGCGATTACCTGACGGAGATCAACGTGACCAGCCCTACCTGTATCCGCGAACTCGATGCACAGTACGGTGCCGATATCGCGGGCCAGCTGATGGATACCATTGCACGCAGGCTGAACAGGACCCGATGACCGGACTGCGGGTCATATTGACAGTAATGTGCGCATTGCTGGCAGTTGCATGCAATGACGTGCGGGAGCAGGTATACCGCGACCAGTTCCTCGCCTTTGGCACGCTGGTTGACGTCACCCTGTACGGTGTCGATCCCGGCCATGCCGGGCAGGTCACCGCCGAGATCGAACAGCAGTTCCAGCGCTGGCATCGCGACTGGCATGCCTGGGAGCCGGGACTGCTGACGCAGGTCAATGCACGGCTTGCCACGCTGCAGCCGTTCACCCTCGATCCCGGGCTGCTACCCCTGATCACGGAGGCAAACCGGCTGTCGAAGCTGAGCAGCGGCCTGTTCAACCCTGTGCTCGGCAGGCTGATTTCACTGTGGGGATTCCAGGGTAATCCGCTGCCAGCCGGTACGCAGCCCGATCCTGCCGCCATCGTGAAATGGCTGGCTAACGCGCCCACGGTAGACGATATTGAAATCGAGGGCACGCGGGTACGCTGCCGAAACCCGGAAGTGGCCTACGACCTCGGCGGTTTCGCGAAGGGCTATGCAATTGACCGCGTGATCGACCTGCTGCGTGCGCGCGGCGTCGACAATGCCATCGTCAATGCCGGCGGCGACCTCCGGGCCATCGGCATGCATGGCGAGCGGCCATGGCATGTCGGCATTCGGCATCCGCGCAAAAGCGGCATCATGGCAAGCATCGACAGCAGTGGCGATACCAGCATTTTCACCTCGGGCGACTACGAGCGACTGTTCGAGGCAAATGGCAAACGCTTCCACCATATCCTCGATCCGCGCACCGGCTACCCCGCTATCGGCAGCAGCGCGGTCACCGTGGTACACGAACAAGGCGCCATCGCAGATGCCGCGGCCACTGCATTGTTCGTGGCAGGCCCTGCCGAATGGACTGCCATCGCACGGCAAATGGGCATCGACCGCGTCATGCTGGTCGACAGTGGCGGCACAATACATATGACACCGGCCATGCGGGCAATCATCGAACTGGCACCCGATATCGATGCAGAGGTACGCGTCAGCGACAACCCTCCGCTGGAAACCGCAATACACCGGCCCTGATCACGAGTCACCGTGATTATCGATATAATGCACATGCAACCAGGAAACGGCCACTGATGAAATCGAATCCGAAAATCGGACTGGCACTCGGCAGCGGATCATCCCGCGGCTGGTCGCATATCGGCATCATCGGTGCACTGGCCGATCTCGGCATAGAACCGGACATCATCTGTGGCACATCGATCGGATCCATTGTCGGTGCATCCTTCGTGGCGGGCAATTTGCCGAAACTCGAAGACTGGGTTCGTTCCCTGACCAAGCTCGAAACGGCCAGATTTTTCGAAATCAGTTCTGCAATGAACGGTTTCGTCAATACCAAACGTCTGCATGCTTTTCTGAATAAATGCATCGCCAGGGATGATGCGGCGATAGAGTCATTCGACAAGGGCTATGCTGCTGTTTCAACCGACCTGCAAACCGGCAGGGAAATCTGGTTCACCACGGGCCCGATCATCGAAGCCGTGTGGGCTTCCATTTCCCTGCCGGGCCTGTTCCCTGCGATCAGAAACGACGGCAAGTGGCTGGTCGACGGCGGACTGGTGAATCCCGTGCCGGTATCCGTGTGCAGGGCACTCGGCGCCGACATCGTCATTGCGGTCAACCTGAACGGAAATATTGCCGGGAAGCACTTCGAACACACAAATAAACAGCCGAACCATATCAACAGGGTTACCGGTCTGGTGACGGACCTGGTCAGGGAATATACCGGAGATCTTTTCTCCTCCCCCGAGTCAGAGGACCAGCCGCCCAGCCTGTTCGATGCCATTGCCGGCTCCGTGAACATTGCCCAGGACAGGATCACCCGCAGCCGCATGGCTGGCGACCCGCCGGACATCCTGCTGACACCGAGACTTGCACATATCGGCCTGCTGGAATTCTATCGCGCCAGCGAGGCGATAGAGGAAGGACGGAACTGCGTGCAGCGGATACAGCCGGAAATCCGGCACGTAATGGACATGGCCTGACGCACATAAAAAGGGGGCGCCACGGCGCCCCCTGCAATATCGCCTGGCGACTCCCGCCTATTTCAGGGCAACCGACTTCTCGCCATCCGGCACCACCACGGTCAGCCCGAGGATTTTCCACATCTGCATGCCGCCGCGGTAATAGGAAATCTTCCCGGGCGGGAAACCATGATCGATCAGCCCCTTGATGGCGCGCGGTGACTGGCCACACCATGGCCCGTTGCACCACAACACGAGTTCCTTCGCGTTCGTAAAATCCCAGCTATCCGTCTTGGCGTTCGCGCCGAACAGACCCAGTGGTGCCATCGCCTGCTCGAACTTGCGGGTCATGTTGTCGACCTCGCCACGCCGTACGCCACCGACCTTTTCCAGGGCGGCGATCGTATCCGGCTCACTGGCTTCGCCGGTGAACACGGTGAACGGGATATTGATCGAACCCGGGATGGTGCCCTTCTCGTACCACGAGGGCGTACGCGCATCGATGATGAGACCGGTACCCTTGGCAAGCTGGCGCTCCATGAAGCGGAAGATTTCAGCTTCCCCGACCGTGGTTACGCCGGGCGCGACCTTCATCGGCTGTATGCAAAACGGCGGACACTTGCGCGATGTCTTGGCGAAGCCGTCATTGAGCATATGCTCCTGGTCCTGGATACGCTCGACACGCACCGGCTGGCCGTCATGAATGACTTGCAGATAGGCCAGGTAGTCGGTCAGCATGACATCCACCGCCAGGGCGCTTGCGGGCATCAGCAGGGCTGTTGCCGACAGCACTCCAGCCGCGAAAATTCCGGTTACCAGCTTCTTCATAATGACCACCCCTCTTTATATTTCTGAATTCAACCGCTGTACCGTCATCGTGCGGACAGCAACTTGACAATGACTTCCCGCACCCGCGCCGTCCGGTTATCTTCCTGGTAGGCGCTGTATACGGCCTCGCGTTGCCTGATCGCCAGCTTGTCGTACAGGATCCAGGTGCCGGCAAAGTTGGCACTGAGCTCCGCCTCGAACTCCTCGAATCCCATCGCCGGCCTGAGGACCTGGTTGTCCTGCACACTTCTGACTTTTTTGGCTGGCCGCGCGGCGGGCGAGACGTCACCCGTATTCGCCGCTCCGCCGGTATCGTCGGCCTCGGCCTCAAGGATGCTCAGGTAGTCATCCTGGGCGCCGGCCTGCATGGCGTACATCAGCGAGACGCCCGCCAGGCAGGCCAAACGTCGATTAAGGAATCCTCTCACAATTAAAATTTCCACCCTGCCGTCCCCGGGTCCTGCAATCACCCGGCCAGCCGGGCGCCGCTATCACCGGCGTGTTTAACAGTTCCTGCATGCTAGTGTCCGCCAGTTATCGGCTGAAGACGGGGGCGCTTTACCCTTATAATCAGGCATTTCCGACCGAATGACGGGCGTGACGGCAATGACGGCATCGCCACGGAAGGATAGACTCCATTATCCCCGCCAACGTCCGGAAAACCCGAGGATTGAGAGATATATGGCTTATGTTTTAGTTAGTTATATTTTTCCGCAGTGGCGCCGGCCGGTTGCCCGTTTGTTTCTGCTGCTCGTCCTGCCGGCACCGGGCGCTGCAGATACGGTCTATCACTGGACTGACGCCGCGGGTACTCCGCATTTCAGCGACATCGCACCGGCCGGTCCACCGGCGGGGCGTCGCGAACTCGAACCAGCGGCAGGGACAGCTTCCGCACAGGGACTGCGCCCTGGAGAGAAGGCAGCCCTGCAGACCATCGAGCGGCGCCTCGATCTTCAGCACCGTCGTGCGCAACTGGCGCGCCGGCAGAATGACCGCGACCTGGCAAAGCGTCGCAATGACTGCCGTGAACGCCGTGCCAGGCAGCACCGCACCGGCAATCATGCTGCGCGCAAGGAAAACACCACCTACCTGCGGCAAAATTGCTGGTAACATGCTCGAGCCACGCGGCCTGACACTGACCAGGGGCTGTCCTGGCAACCTGCCGACCAGGACACACCTGTCTACGACTATCAGCGGTATAATATGCCGCGCCATGGATATACCGGAACCGGCATGCAGGATATAGACGCGCCACTCATTGCAGAATCAGCAGTCACCACCACGGACCGTTTCGCACTGACCCTGTTCTTTGCGCTGGCCGTACATGCCATCATCATTCTCGGCATAACCTTCGGGCTGTACGACGACCCGCCACCCACCAACACCTTGCCGACGCTCGATATCACCGTGTCAAACCGCAAGACGCCGCCACCCGACGAGGCGGATTACCTGGCACAGACCAGCCAGGACGGTGGCGGCAATGTCAGTGAAAAGGTCAAACCGGTACTCGCGGCCCCGGAACAGGCGCCTGCGGTCAGACCGCAGCGGCCGGAGGCCGCACCTGCACAGGTACTGACGGCGACCACGTCAGAGATCCAGGTCCACCAGGAAAAAACCGACACGCCCGAAGATGAGACACCCGACCTTACGGCGGCGGAACTGATCAAGCGCAGCATGGAAATGGTCAATCTCAGCGAGCAGCTGAGCGAGACCATGCAGGCGTATGCCAAGCGGCCCAAGCAGATCTTTGTCTCCGCGCGCACCCAGGAGTTCAGGTATGCGAACTATATGGCGGAATGGGTCAAGAAGGTGGAGCGGGTAGGCAACCTTAACTACCCGGACGAAGCACGCCGTGCCGGCATCTCCGGCAAACTCATGATGGACGTGGCGCTCAATGCCGACGGCACGGTGCGTGATATCAGGATCCTGCGCCCGTCCGGATACACCGTCATCGATGAGGCGGCCACACGAATCGTCAACCTCGCCGCCCCGTTCGCACCCTTCCCGCCGGAAATCCTCAAACATGCCGACATCCTGCACATCACGCGTACCTGGGAGTTTTCCACGGACCGGATGAAAAGCCGCTAGCGGACTGCCCCGGAAATCCCGGTAACTTCGCTGCAAGACTTGAAGGCAACAGGCACTCTGCCTGATACTAGGGTTATGACTTATCCAGGCTCACTGAGCAACCACTTCCTCATTGCCATGCCGACGCTGGAAGACCCCAACTTCCATCACACCACGACGTATATCTGCGAGCACGACGAGAACGGAGCGCTGGGTGTGGTCATCAATCGTCCGCTGGACATCCAGCTGGGCGAGATCCTGCTGCACATGGACATCCGCACCGACAATATCGAAATCGCCTCGCAACCGGTCTACATGGGCGGCCCGGTGCAAAGCGATCGCGGTTTCGTCCTGCACGAACCGCCCGGCGACTGGGAGGCGACCCTCAAGGTAACCGACGGGATCGGTATCACTTCCTCGCGGGATATTCTCGCCGCCATCGCCGAGGGCAAGGGGCCGAAAAATGCCCTCGTGACACTCGGCTATGCCGGCTGGGGTGCAGGCCAGCTGGAACAGGAACTGGCATCCAATACCTGGCTGAGCGGCCCGGCCAGCGCGGAAATCCTGTTTCGTACGCCGACCGAGCGTCGCTGGCTGGCGGCCGCCGAACTGATCGGCATCGACCTGCACCTGCTAAGCAGCGAACCGGGACATGCCTGACCCGGGCTGCGCACAGGGTTGCGGTCAATACGGGGTCGAACGAATAGCATTGCAGACACTGCTTGGATTCGACTACGGAAAACAGCACATCGGTATCGCTGTCGGCCAGGGCGTCACCCGTACCGCAACCGCACTCTGCACCGTGCGTTCCAGCAATGGCACCCCGGACTGGCAGCGCATCGGCGCACTGGTCGGGGAATGGCGCCCGCAGGCGCTGGTGGTCGGACTGCCCTGTCACGCGGATGGCAGCGACTCAAGCATGACGCGTGCCGCACGCCGGTTTGCGCAGCAGCTGGAAGCACGCTTCGGTCTGCCGGTGCATACCATGGATGAACGCCTCAGCTCCCATGCCGCCGGCGAGCTGCAAAGGCAGGACGCACGGGGCACGACCGCGGGCATCGATGCCATTGCTGCCAGGGTCATCCTGCAGGACTGGATGGACACGGAACAGCCATGACAGATTTTGACGATATACCGGCCATCCTCGACGGGATGACGGAACAACTCAGGGTGCTGATCAGGCAAACCGGACGCACCGACCTGGCGATAGTCGGCATCCACAGCGGCGGGGTCTGGATCGCCACGCAGCTGCAGCAGCGGCTTGGCCTGACCGGGGCCGCAGGCAGCCTGGACATCTCCTTCTACCGCGACGATTTCACCCGCATCGGGATGAACCCGGTGGTAAAGCCGTCGCAAATGCCCTTCAGCATCGACGACCGGCATATCATCCTGGTAGACGACGTCCTGCATACCGGGCGCACCATCCGTGCGGCGCTCAACGAACTGTTCGATTACGGCCGGCCGGCGTCCATCCTGCTGGCAGTATTGATCGACCGCGGCGGACGCGAACTGCCGATCGCAGCGGACGTCGCCGGGCGCCGGGTCACGCTCCAGCCTGGCGAACATATCAAGCTGACCGGACCGGACCCGCTGAAACTGGTAATCAGACGCAATCCATGAATACGCGGGATCTGCAAATCGACAGCGAGGGCCGGCTGCGCCACTTCCTCACCCTCGGCGGGCTGAACCGGCAACTGCTCACCGAGATACTCGATACCGCGGAATCCTTTGCCGGCGTTACCGAGCAGACCGTCAAGAAGGTCCCGTTGCTGCGCGGCAAGACCATCGTCAACCTGTTTTTCGAAGCCAGCACGCGCACGCGCACCACCTTCGAGCTGGCGGCGAAACGCCTGTCGGCGGACGTGTTGAACATCAACATCACCCAGTCCAGCGCAGTCAAGGGTGAAACCCTGCTCGATACACTGCGCAACATCGAGGCCATGCACGTCGACATGTTCGTGGTCCGTCATGCCGACAGCGGTGCCGCACATTTTATCGCACGCAACGTGGCGCCGCACACCAGCGTCATCAACGCCGGCGACGGCAGGCATTCGCACCCGACCCAGGCAATGCTCGACATGTTCACCATCCGGCGCGTCAAGGGACCGGATTTCGGACGGCTGCGCGTGGCCATCGTCGGTGACATCCTGCACTCGCGCGTGGCGCGTTCGCAGATCCATGCACTGAACCTGCTCAACACCGGCGAGGTGCGAATCGTCGCCCCGCGTACGCTGATACCGGTGCACGCGGAATCGCTGGGCGTGCGCGTCTTCCATGACCTGCGTGCCGGCATCCAGGATGTCGACGTGATCATGATGCTGCGGCTGCAGCATGAACGCATGAAAGGCGCCCTGCTGCCCAGCGAGCACGAATACTACGAGTTGTTCGGGCTGACCGAAAAGAAACTGGAGCACGCCAGTCCCGACGTCACCGTCATGCATCCAGGGCCGATCAACCGCGGCGTGGAAATGGACTCCGAGGTGGCGGACGGGCCGCGCTCGGTGATACTGGAACAGGTCACACACGGTATCGCGGTGCGCATGGCCGTGATGTCCATGGCCATGCAACGCCGGGAGACCCGTGCCTGATATGTCGCCCGCCAGCCGCAGCAAGCAACTCAGATTCCACATTCGGGGTGGCCGTATCATAGACCCCGCCAATGATATCGACACCAGCGCCGACCTGTACGTCGCCAAGGGCAGGATCGTCGGCCTGGACAAGGCGCCTGACGGCTTTACGGCCGATGCAACGCTGGACGCCAGCGGTTGCATCGTATGTCCGGGCCTGGTGGAACTGAGCGCCCGGATGCGCGAGCCAGGCCAGGAACAGAAGGCCACGATCGCCTCGGAAACCCGCGCCGCGGCCAGTGGTGGCATCACCACGCTGTGCTGCCCGCCCGACACCAACCCGATCATCGACACGCCGGCCGTCGTGGAACTGATCCGGCTGCGTGCCACCGAGTGCGGCAAGGCACGGGTGGTGACCCTGGGCGCGCTGACACGCGCACTGGCCGGCGAGCAACTGAGCGAGATGGCGGCCTTGCGCAAGGCCGGCTGCGTGGGCGTCAGTAACGCCCTGCGGCCGTTGGCAAATTCACTGGTACTGCGCCGTGCGCTGGAATACGCGGTCACCTTTGACCTGACCGTGTTTCTGCACGCCAACGACCACTGGCTGGCCAACGAGGGCTGCGCCCACGAGGGACGTGTGGCGACCCGGCTTGGCCTCCCCGGCATCCCGGAGGCGGCCGAGACCGCAGCGGTAGCCCATTCCCTGGAACTGATCGGACAAACCGGGGTACGCGCGCATTTCTGCCGACTGACTTCGGGTCGCGCCGCCCGCATGGTCGCGCGCGCGCGCTTCGACGGCCTGCCGGTGACCGCCGACGTGGCCATTCCCTACCTGTACCTGACAGAAAACGATGTCAGCGAATTCGACAGCCAGTGCCATGTACTGCCACCGCTGCGCACGGTCGAGGATCGCCAGCAGCTGCGCGATGCCCTCCAGAGCGGCACCTTCCAGGCCATCTGCTCGGATCACCAGCCGCACGAACCCGATGCCAAGATGGGGCCGTTTCCGGCGACCGAACCGGGTATCTCCGGACTGGATTCGCTGCTGCCGCTGGCCCTGCGGCTGGTCGAGGACGACATCCTGACCTTGCCGGAACTGATCCGCCGCCTGACCTGCGGGCCGGCCCGTATACTCGGCCTGCCTGCCGGCACACTGGCGGTGGGCGCCGTCGCCGACATCTGTATTTTCAATCCGGAACTGACCTGGTTGCTGAATGCCCGCAGCATTCGCAGCCAGGGTCACAACACGCCATTCGCCGGCTGGGAAATGAAAGGCCGAGCCCTGCATACGCTACTGGGCGGCCGTCTGGTTTATTCACTCTCAGACTGACGGCAGGCGCTGCAGCTTGCGACTTTTCCCGTACGGGCGGGCGGCAGCATGCGACTGAACTTCCGCGCAGGGGACAGTTCTGATTACGCGGAGCAGCCGGTGCGACCGGCCGGCTATCCTGGCATGCGACCGCATATTGTGAAAATCAGCCGAGCCGGCACATCGGACTGGTCAACGCGTCTGATACGCCGGACGGCACTGGAACACTTTCATGGCTCACATAAAAACACACTCACACCGCAAATGGATGCTCTGGCTGGCATTGCTGCTTGCCGCCGCCGGCGCGGTGTACCTGCTGCTCCCCGGACAGCATGAAGAGTCGCCTCCCGCCTGGAGCACCGTCGAGGTGACCCGCGGCGACCTGGTTGCGACCGTCTCGGCCACCGGCACACTGAACCCGTTGATCACCGTACAGGTCGGCAGCCAGGTCTCGGGCACCATCCAGTCACTGGAGGCCGACTTCAACACGCCGGTGCATGCGGGCGATGTAATTGCGCGCATCGAACCATCGCTGTTCAGGGCCAAGCTGGCCGAGGCACAGGCCAGCCTGAAAAACGCCGAAGCCCTGCGTGACAAGGCGGCGATCGCGATAAAGGAGAAACGCCGCAACCTTGTGCGCCTGCAGGGCCTGCAGGAACGCAAGCTGGTCTCCGACAGCGATATCGACACGGCACAGTTTGCCCTGGACAGCGCTATCGTCGAGCTGCGCGAAAAGGAAGCTGCCGTGGCCAAGGCCGACGCCACGCTGGATCACGAACGCTTCAATCTCGACAACAGCATTATCCGCGCCCCCATCGACGGGGTGGTGATCTCGCGGAATGTCGACCGGGGACAGACCGTGGCCGCCAGCCTGCAGGCACCCACCCTGTTCACCATTGCACAGGACCTGACCCGCATGCAGATAGAGACCGATGTTGACGAGGCCTACATCGGCCTGATCAGGGAAGGCCAGCCGGTGTCCTTCAGCGTGTTTGCCTATCCCGACCGCGAATTCCACGGCGAGCTCGTGCAGGTCAGGCTGGAGCCTAAGATCGAAGACGACGTGGTCAAGTACAACTGCGTGATCCACGTCGACAATACCGATCTCGCCCTCAAGCCCGGCATGACCGCCACCGTGTCCATCGAGGTGGACCGGCGCAGGAATGTGCTCAGGGTCGCGAACGAGGCCCTGCGTTTCGTGCCGGAACTGCCGGCAGACGAACTCGACCGCCTGCGTAGGGGACTCGGGACGGGCGAGTCCATCCTGTGGACACCGTCTGCAGCCGGACTCGAACCGCGCACGGTAAGGAAGGGTCTGGTCGGAGAAAAGGAAACCGAGGTCGCCGGTACGAATGTGGCCGAGGGCACGCCCGCGGCGATCCCCCGGCGCAACAAGTTCCGCCGCACCCGACCATTCACCCTCTTCTGACGCCATGAACGAACCGATCATCCGCATGGCCGGCGTACACAAGACCTACACCATGGACGGTGTGCAGGTGCACGCACTGCGCGGCATCGACCTGGTGGTCGAACCCGGCGAGTTCATTGCCATCATGGGCACATCAGGTTCCGGCAAGTCCACGCTGATGCACATCCTCGGCTGCCTGGATATACCCGACAGCGGAAATTACATGCTGAACGGCGAGGACATAACCCGTATGGATGCGGACGAGCTCGCTGCCATCCGTAACAGCGCCATCGGCTTCGTGTTCCAGAATTTCAATCTGCTGGCGCGGACCAGTGCACTGGATAACGTCGAAATGCCGCTGGTATACGCCGGCATCGACCGTCAGACGCGACATAGCCATGCCCGCGCCATGCTCGACCGCATGGGGCTGGGCGATCGTGCCGATCACCAGCCCAGCCAGCTGTCCGGTGGCCAGCAGCAACGTGTGGCGCTGGCCCGGGCGCTGGTCACGCAGCCGGCGCTGTTGCTGGCCGACGAGCCGACAGGCAACCTCGACAGCGCCACCAGCGGCGAGATCCTCGCCGTCCTCGATGAACTGAACAGCCGGGACGGCGTCACCATCGTGCTCATCACCCACGAACAGGAGGTCGCCGGGCACGCGCAGCGGCGGCTGACCATGCGCGACGGGAAGCTGGAGGGTTGAGGTGATCTGGTCCACGGCCTTTTCGCTGGCACTGCGTTCGCTCTGGCGCAACAGGGCGCGCGCCATGCTCACCGCGCTGGGCGTGATCATCGGTGTAGGTTCGGTCATCGCCATGCTGGCCGTCGGCGCCGGCGCGCAGCAACGCATCGCGAGCCAGCTGGAGGACATGGGCAGCTTCAGCCTGGCGGTTCGCCCCGGGAGCAGTTCGCATGGCGGACTGCGCCGTGGGACAGGCACCATCACCAACCTGACCGCTGAAGATGTTGTGGCCATTGCCACCCTGCCGAACGTGGTCCGCGCAGCTGCCAACGTGGGCGGCAACATACAGGTACGCTACCGCGGCAATAACTGGGGTACCTCGATCGATGGTGTCACGTCCGACTATTTTGCCGTGCGAAACTGGCCGGTTACGGATGGTGAACTCTTTGCCGCACGTCATATAGCAGCAGCCGATCACGTTTGCGTGCTGGGACAGACGGTCGCCCGTGAACTGTTTGGGCTGGCCAGCCCGGTGGGTGAAACTGTCATCTTCAAGGGCATGGCCTGCAAGGTACTGGGCGTGCTTTCGGCGAAGGGTGCAAGTGCCTGGGGCGTCGATCAGGATGACGCTGTCTTTGCCCCGCTCACTACCGTGCAGCGCAAGGTGCTCGGCATCACCCATGTCCACCGCATCATGATACAGACAGCAAGCTCGGACGCGGTGGACTCCGCCTACCGCGAGGTCAAGCAACTGCTGCGTGAACGGCACCGACTGCAACCGGACCAGGAAGATGATTTCCGCATCTTCAATCGCGCCGAGCTGGCTGCGACCGCCGCGGAAAGCGCCAGCGTGTTCACCTGGCTGCTCGGTTCGATTGCATCGGTGTCGCTGCTGGTTGGCGGCATCGGCATCATGAATATCATGCTGGTATCGGTCACCGAGCGCACCCGCGAGATCGGCATCCGCATGGCACTGGGCGCACGCCGGCGCGATATCCTCTGGCAGTTCCTGCTGGAGGCCCTGGTGCTGAGCGGTGCCGGCGGCCTGTTCGGCGTGCTGTTCGGTATCGCGACCGCGCTCGCCCTCGGGAAGCTTTCCCAGTTCCAGGTCGACATCACATCCTGGTCAGTGCTACTGGCGTTTTCCTTCGCCGCCATTATAGGCGTGTTCTTCGGCCTGCATCCGGCCCGCAAGGCCTCGCGCCTGCAGCCCATCGAGGCCCTGCGCTATGAATAACAGGCATAACACCCGGCAAGCAGGGCTGGAAATCGGTCGCAGGTGAATTCAGTACTGACTGATGCAACCGTGATATGACCGGGCGGCCCTGCCCGGGGTGTGACGGGGTGACTACAGCGCCAGCCTTCTGCGCGGAATGGCTACTGGCAGCACAGGGGGCAGAGATTGATGCGCAGCTTTTCCGCGCCGGTGCAGATCCGTTCACGCAGTTTGTGCGCGCAGTTGAACAGCATATTGCGCAGCAACTGTGCGCGGGCGGCATGCGCCCGCCGCAAGGCAAGGTCATAGGCATCCAGTGGAGTGAGCCGCTCGCCCGCAGCAACGGTAACCGCAGAATGTCGATCATTCATTGCCGGTTTTTCTCCTCATGCGAATAACATACTGCAGCCAGTATCGAATACACGCGTACAGAATTCCTGTATTCAGACGCCGGTGCGATTACGCCTTCGTTGTAATGACGTGCAGGATTGACACACACCGAAAGCGTATCCCAGCAGCCGTCACAGTAACGCAGCAGGCACATTCAGGCAATGCCATCTGGCAAGAATTGCACGAATGTATATGTCGCGTATTGCACTTCTCAGCACGCACCCGACGTGCACAGGCATCTGCGCCGCCGCACCCTGCAGGTGCCTGCGTTCGGCAACAGGCATGTACCAGGCGTTACTCGCAAGGCCATCGGGATTTGCCACCGCACCAGGCAGACAACAGACCGCCCCGTTATCCGGCGGGTATGACGCTGCGTCGTACCAGGCGATAACTGACCTGGCCGGCGCGCCTGTCGCGGTACAGCTCCCAGTTGCCCGGCAGCTCGGGCGCCGCGGCTGCCCCGGTCTCCAGGTAGATCCATGTCACCGGCGCCAGCCAGCCCCGCGCTTCGAGCAGGCGCATGCACTCCGGCAGCAGGCCGGCACCAAATGGCGGATCGAGGAACACGATATCGAACGGTTGCGGGTCCACGCACAACCAGTGCAGCGCATCGGCCTCGATTACCCGCACCTGCGTCGCGTCAAGCCGGCCCACCTGTTCACGCAGGACGCGCACCGCCTGTGTATCATGCTCGACCAGCACGCATTCCGCCGCACCACGCGATGCCGCCTCGATGCCCAGCGCGCCGCTGCCGGCGAACAGGTCGAGGCAGCGTGCTCCGCGTATCACAGGTGCAAGCCAGTTGAACAGCGTCTCGCGCACCCGGTCGGGCGTCGGTCGGAGGCCGGGTATCGGTGCGAACGCCAGCTTGCGGCCACGCCAGCTGCCACCGATGATGCGCAGCTGGCCCTGTGTCGACTTCGTACCCATCCCCGGGATGATCCATGAACGTAGCGCCGGCGTCGAGCGCCCGGCGTGGATCGGGCAGTCCCTGGCCCGATCCACGCCATACCGTACTCAGCC
>JBATJF010000320.1:0-2174 GCA_049668345.1 Gammaproteobacteria bacterium | reverse complement strand
GCGCAGATAGGTGGCCAGTGCCTGCCGGTCCGCCCCGGTGAGTGACATGCTGCTGGTGGCCAGCACTTCCGACATCAGCGGCCCGGTATAGCTGCCATCCGGACGCTGGCCGGTGGCCAGGAAGTCGTGGTGCTGCCCCGGCGTCCAGCGGCCAACGCCGGTGTCCTGGTCCATGGTGATGTTGGGTACCGGGCGGTCTTCCGGACCGCGCGGGGTGCCGGCCAGGTGTCGGTCGTGCTGCAGGCCGCCGAGCAGGCCGCGCGGGGTGTGGCATTCGCCGCAGTGACCGAGTGCGGTGGCCAGGTAGGCGCCGCGGTTCCACTCGGCCGACTGTGCCGGGTCGTCAGCCCAGGGCCCTGGCGAGAAATAGCTCGCTTTCCAGTCGCGCACCAGTCGCCGCGAGAACAGGTACCAGGGCAGTTCGTGCGGGCGGTTCACGCGCGCGCTGGCCGGCTGGCTCATCAGCCAGGCATACAGTGCCTGCCTGTCGGCGGGACTGATGCGCGTAAACGAGGTATAGGGAAAGGCCGGGAAATAGTCCTTGCCGGCCGGGTTGACGCCCTCGCCGAGGGCGCGCTGAAAATCACGTTCGCTCCAGGCGCCGATGCCCTGTGCGGGATGCGGCGTGATATTGGGCGGATAGAAGACGCCGAACGGGGTGTCCAGCGGCCGGCCACCGGCCAGGGGCTGGTCTTCGGTGTGGCAGGAGGCGCAGCCGGCAACACCGAACAGGTAGCGGCCGCGTTCGACCAGTGTGTCATCGGCTGCCACCCGCAGCGACAGCATGCACAGCAGGCCGGCGAGCAGGTATGGCAGCGACGTCAACCCGGCTGTCCGTGAGCAGGCGCCGCGTGGCATGGCGTGTATCCGGTTTGGCATGTTGCACCCTCGTGTCCTGGAAGCTCACCCTGATTGTGCCATGCCCGCGGCCTGCAGGCGGTTTTTCTGCAGCGGTTGTGACAGAAACGTCAGGCAGGTGCGAACGGTGTGCAAGTCTGCGGCCCGGGGCTATAATGCACCGCTTGCCCGGCTAGCCCCGTTTCCCGTAGACGCGGTCCGTACCCGCAAGTCCCGTATAGACAGACAACCCCTCCCGCGCGACCGTGATGCAACAGACGAAACGCCACCTCATATCGACCCTGCTGGGCCTGCTGGTGATTGCCGCCCTGGCCCTGGGGGGCTACCTGCAGTCGCAGGCTCCCGACCTGCCGGCCATTCCCGAACTGGCGGTCGGCGATTTCTCGCAACCGGTACAGAAACAGATCCTCGCCGCGCGGACCCGGCTGCTGGAGGCGCCGGAAGATGCGCAGCGCAATCTGGAGCTGGGCAGGATACTGCATGCCTACAAGCTGCTGCCGTCCGCCATCACCTGTTACCGGCGTGCCAGGCTGCTGCAGCCGGAAGAATCCGCTACCGCCTACCTGCTGGGTATTGCCCAGCTCCAGGCGGGCGATGACGCCGGTGCGACCGACAACCTGCGCGCCGCGCTGGCGCTGGATCCGCAGGATGCACCGGCGCGCCTGCGGCTGGGCGAGGTCTTGTTCAAGAGCGGCGAACCTGAAGCGGCGCGTGCGCTGTTCGAGGCCTTGCTGGAGCAGCAACCGGATTCGGCCTGGGCGCATCACCGGCTGGCGCAGGTGCTGGCCGCGCTCGGCGACCCGGCGGGCGCGATCGACCAGAACCGCCGCGCCATCGAACGGTACGAGAATTTCGGCGCAGCGCACTATGCACTGGCACTGGCCTACCGCGACCGCGGCGAGAGCGAACTGGCGCAGGCACATATGGCGCGCTATCGCGCGTACCCCGAGCAGAGCCCGGCACACGTGGATGCGCTGCTGGAATCACTGGATGCCCTCGATATCAGCGCCACGGCGCAGGTGCGCCGGGCGAAGCGCCTGGAGCGCGCGGGCCGGATGCAGGATGCGCTGCAGGCGCTGCAGCAGGCCGTCGCCGTCGAGCCCGACTCGATCGAGGCGCACAGCCAGCTGGTCAGGCTGTATCATCGCTTCAACGATACCGGGCGGGCGGAACAGCACTACCGGGCGGTGACGGCCATTGAGCCCAACGCCGTCATGGTGAACCTCGAGTACGGCACACTGCTGGCCGAACAGGGCCGTATCGCGGATGCCGCCACGGCCTTTGAAAAGGTGCTGACGGCCGACCCGGATCACAGC
>JBATJF010000319.1:0-9816 GCA_049668345.1 Gammaproteobacteria bacterium | reverse complement strand
GCCTACACCAACCCGGTCTACACGGCAGCCGCCTACCGCATGGACGGCGACCTTTCCGACATCCGTGCCCAGGTAGAGGGCGCACTGGGTGCGGAGAAAGACTTCGGTTCCGAGAAGAACCTGACTGCCGACGACCTGCGCAAGTATCACTACACCGTGATGATGGAATACTTCGACGACCCCAGCACGCTGGCCGAGTATGACAGCCAGGCCGAGGCCGTGAAGGCGGTGGAAGATGCCCTGGCTGCCGGCAAGGGCAGCACCTCGAAGGTCTACCGCATCGACATCCCGGGCAAGGACGAGACCGTGTTCGGTGTCGCCCTGAAGGGCAAGGATGCGGATGATTGCAGCGGTGACAACTTCGTCATGAGCCGCATCGACAAGAGCACACCGCGCCATACCGCGCACCTGCCGTATGAAATCGTGGTCTCCGACGGCACCGCCTATGCACTGTTCGCCCGCTTCCGTATCGCGATCAACTGGCCGCACCTGCCAATGGTCGCCAGCGAGACCGGCGCGACCTTCATGAACATCATGTGCTCCCCGGGTGCCATCGAGGAAGCCCTGATCCAGGGCTCCGGCGAGGAACTGTAGACACAAGCAGCCCGCCAGAAGCTGGCAGATGCAGTAAATTAGAGCCCCTGCCGTTGCAGGGGCTTTTTTTCGAGCTGTTTTCCGTAAATCAGAACCAGGACTGATCCATGGCGTACAAACATATCGTAATTCCCAAACAAGGTGAAAAGATCACGGTAAATGCAGACAACTCGATCAGCGTTCCGGACCGGCCTGTCATACCCTTCATCGAGGGTGACGGTATCGGTATCGATATCACACCGGTCATGCGCAACGTGGTCGACGGAGTGGTCGCGGCGGCCTATGGCGGCAGACGTGCCATTGCATGGATGGAGATCTACGCGGGTGAAAAGGCCAACGCCGTGTACGGTCCGGATACCTGGCTGCCTGACGAGACGCTGGATGCCATCCGTGAGTACAGTGTGTCCATCAAGGGACCGCTCACCACGCCGGTCGGCGGCGGCATCCGCTCCCTGAATGTGACCCTGCGCCAGCAGCTGGACCTGTACGTGTGTCAGCGCCCGGTACGCTACTTCGACGGCACACCCAGCCCGCTGCGGGCACCGGAACACACCAACATGGTCATATTCCGCGAAAATTCCGAAGACATCTATGCCGGTATCGAGTGGCAGGCCGGTAGCCCGGAGGCTAAAAAGGTCATCGATTTCCTGCAGAACGAAATGGGCGTGACCAAGATCCGTTTCCCCGCAACCTCCGGCATCGGCATCAAGCCGGTGTCCTCGGAAGGTACCAAGCGTCTGGTGCGCAAGGCCCTGCAGTATGCCGTGGACCAGGACAGACCTTCCGTCACGCTGGTGCACAAAGGCAACATCATGAAATTCACCGAGGGTGCATTCAAGGCCTGGGGTTACGAACTGGCGCAGGAGGAATTCGGTGCCATCGAGATCGACGGGGGGCCGTGGTGCAAATTCAAAAACCCGAATACCGGTAATGAAATCGTCGTCAAGGACGTCATTGCCGATGCCTTCCTGCAGCAGATCCTGCTGCGCCCGAAGGATTACAGCGTGATTGCCACGCTCAATCTCAACGGTGACTATATTTCCGATGCACTGGCCGCGCAGGTCGGCGGTATCGGCATGGCGCCCGGGGCAAACCTGTCCGATACCATCGCCATGTACGAGGCCACCCACGGCACCGCCCCGGGGTATGCCGGCAAGGACCAGGTGAACCCGAGCTCGCTGATACTGTCCGCGGAAATGATGCTGCGTTACCTGGGCTGGAACGAGGCGGCCGACATGATCATCAAGGGGCTGTCCACGACCATCGCGGCACAGACCGTCACCTATGACCTGCATCGGCTGATGCCGGGCGCCACGAAAGTCAGCTGTTCCGAGTTCGGCCGCGCCATCCTGGCCAACGCCTGAGCCTGACATCGTGCCACATGCCGCACACGGCCGTGTGCGGCTTTTTTTGCGGGCTGGTCCGGTTGGCCCCGTTTTCAAGTTCACATCGCTTTTGCCGATCCATGGCACAGGTGGCCGGTTCCGCAACTTGTGTCTGGACGCGCTGTCATACACCTGTCATGCGGGCATGTATGTTTATGAAATGAGTGGTAAAATACTTGTGTCATAAACTTTCGCCCGGAGACGGCTGGCGGGAACCGGAACCATGAGTAACGAGCAGGAACATCGCGACGGCGACGGGTTGGCGCTCAAGGAAGCGAAACCCGAACTCAAGGAACCGTCGATGTACAAGGTGTTTCTCCTGAACGACGATTTCACGCCGATGGAATTCGTTGTGACCTTGCTGGAGAAGCTGTTCGGTATGGATCGCGAAAAGGCAACACGCGTCATGTTGCTTGTGCACAGTCAGGGCAAGGGGGTCTGCGGCATCTTCACCTACGAGATCGCCGAGACCAAGGTAGCGCAGGTCAATGAATATGCACAGCGCCACCAGCATCCACTGCTGTGCAGTATGGAACAGGTTTAGTTGGCAATTGCTAGCGAGGTGCTGACATGTTGAGCAAGGAACTCGAATTTACCCTGAACCTGGCTTTCAAGGAAGCGCGGGAAAAAAACCACGAGTTCATGACCGTGGAGCATCTGCTTTATGCATTGCTTGGCAACCCGTCTGCTGTGGACGTATTGCGCGCCTGCGGCGGCAACGTGGAACAGCTCAAGCAGGAAGTCGGCGCCTTCATCGAGGAGACCACGCCAAGGCTTGCACCGGGTGATACGCGCGAGACGCAGCCCACACTGGGTTTTCAGCGCGTCCTGCAGCGCGCGGTATTTCACGTGCAGTCGTCAGACAAGAACGAGGTCAATGGCGCCAACGTGCTGGTGGCAATCTTCAGCGAGCAGGAGTCGCAGGCCGTCTATCTCCTGAACAAGCTGGATATCACGCGCCTCGACGTGATCAACTACATTTCGCACGGCATTTCCAAGGTCAATGACCAGCCCGAGGAAAGCATCGAGAATCCCGCAGAATCCGATCTGCAGGACAACAGTGCGAAACAGCCGCTGGATACATTCGCCACCAATCTGAACGAACTCGCCGCGCAGGGTCGTATCGATCCGCTGATCGGGCGCCGCTCCGAGATCCAGCGCACCATCCAGATCCTGTGCCGCCGCCGCAAGAACAACCCCCTGTTCGTGGGTGAAGCCGGTGTCGGCAAGACCGCGCTCGCCGAGGGCCTGGCCCGCATGATCGTCGAGGGTGATGTGCCCGAAGTCCTGCTCAACAGCACCATCTACTCGCTTGATCTCGGTTCGCTGGTGGCCGGCACCAAGTATCGCGGCGATTTCGAAAAGCGCTTCAAGGCCGTCCTCGCGCAACTGCGCAAGGAGCCGGGCGCGATCCTGTTCATCGATGAAATCCACACCATGATCGGCGCCGGTGCGGCATCCGGTGGCGTGATGGATGCCTCCAACCTGATGAAGCCGATGCTGGCTTCCGGTGAGCTCAAGTGCATCGGCTCCACCACCTACCAGGAATACCGTGGCATCTTCGAGAAGGACCATGCCCTGACGCGGCGCTTCCAGAAGGTGGACATCACCGAGCCCTCGGTCGAGGAAACGATCACCATCCTCAAGGGACTCAAGTCGCGTTTCGAGGAGCACCACAAGGTCAAGTACTCGATGAATGCCCTGCGTACCGCGGCAGAGCTGGCGGATCGCTATATCAATGACCGTCACCTGCCGGACAAGGCCGTCGATGTGATCGACGAGGCCGGTGCCAGCCAGCGCCTGCGTCCGCCATCCAAGCGCAAGAAGACCATCGGTGTCAGCGAGATCGAGCACGTCATCGCGCTGATGGCACGTATCCCGGAAAAATCGGTGTCCGCCTCCGACAAGGAGACGTTACGCAACCTGGAACGCGATCTCAAGATGGTCGTGTACGGACAGGATCTGGCCATCGAAACGCTGGCAACCTCGATCAAGATGCAACGTTCCGGACTGGGTAACGAAACCCGTCCGATAGGCTCGTTCCTGTTCGCCGGGCCGACCGGCGTCGGCAAGACCGAGGTCACCCGGCAGCTTGCACGCATCCTGGGTCTGGAACTGGTGCGCTTCGACATGTCCGAGTATATGGAGAGACATACGGTATCACGCCTGATCGGCGCGCCCCCCGGCTATGTCGGTTACGACCAGGGCGGTCTGCTGACCGAGGCCATATCGAAGAATCCACACGTCGTGTTGTTGCTGGACGAAATCGAAAAGGCTCATCCGGATGTCTTCAACCTGCTGCTGCAGGTCATGGACCACGGCACGCTGACCGACAACAACGGTCGCAAGGCGGATTTCCGCAACGTCATCCTGGTAATGACGACCAATGCCGGTGCGCAGGAAACGAGCCGGCCGTCCATCGGCTTTACCCAGCAGGATCATTCCACCGACGCCATGGAGGCGATTCGCAAGCTGTTCACGCCTGAGTTCCGCAACCGGCTCGACGCCATCGTGCAATTCAACCCGCTGGATCCCACCGTGATCGTGCAGGTGGTGGACAAGTTCATTTTCGAGCTGGAAGCACAGCTGCAGGAACAGCAGGTGACGCTGGAGATCGACGAGGCGGCTCGCCTGTGGCTGGCCGAGCACGGCTATGATCCAAAGATGGGCGCACGGCCAATGGCACGCCTGATCCAGCAGCATATCAAGAAGCCACTGGCGGAAGAGTTGCTGTTTGGCAAGCTGGCCCGTGGCGGGCACCTGCTGATCCAGCTGGAAGACGGTCAACTTGCCTTTGAATTCGAGGGGAAGGAGATCTCCGTCTCCTGAGCGGCGGGATCGGGCGCCTAGCGGGCGCGATAGGTGATGCGCCCCTTGGTCAGATCGTAGGGTGTCAGCTCAACGGTGACCTTGTCACCGCGCAGGATGCGGATGTAGTGCTTGCGCATCTTGCCGGAGATATGCGCGGTCACGATATGCCCGTTTTCCAGCTCGACCCTGAACATGGTATTCGGAAGGGTTTCGACGACGGTCCCTTCCATTTCGATGTGATCTTCTTTTGCCATGGATAGCCTGGTGCCTGATGAATTAAGCCGCGCATTATACCGAAATTAGCCCGCCTTCATATCCCGTTGTGCCGTGTGAACGACCAGGGACCGGGACGGGTATCGATGTCGCAGGCTTCGCCGAGGATGCGCACGAACTCGCGACGCGGCATGACGGTCGCGCCCAGGCTGGCGAGATGCCCGGTGTGCACCTGGCAGTCAATCAGCCGGAACTCGCGCTGCTGCAACTCCCTGACCAGCTGGACAAATACCACCTTGGAGGCATCCGGCACGCGGGTGAACATTGATTCACCGAAGAAAATACGTCCGATCGCGACACCGTAGAGGCCGCCGACAAGAACATCATCGAGCCAGCATTCGGCCGAATGCGCATAACCTGCGGCATGCAGTTCGACGTAGGCGGTCTGCATCTCCGGTGTGATCCAGGTACCCGCCTGCCCGGGCCGCGGTGCGGCACAGCGCTCGATGACCCCGCGGAAATCCCGGTCGAGCGTGACCCGGAAGCGGTCCTTGCGCAGGGTCCTGGCCAGGCTGCGGGAGATATGCAGATCATGCGGGCGCAGCACCAGCCGCGGGTCCGGCGACCACCACAGGATGGGCTGGCGCGGCCCGAACCAGGGAAAAATGCCGTGCCTGTAGGCATGCAGCAGGCGCGGCACCGACAGGTCACCGCCCAGCGCAAGCAGGCCGTCGGGATCGCGCAGGGCCAGTTCGACATCGGGGAACGCGATCTCCGGGTCGTCGCTGTCGATCCAGTACGGCGCTGTGTCATTGACGCGTATCATGCCTGCAATGCCTTATCCGGTGTGTTCCTCTCCATCATGGCGGAACGGCGAGGTGCGCTGCAAATCGTCGTGATAGTCGACCATCAGTGCATGTTCCTGTTCCAGGTAATGTGCAATCGCCGCCCGGAATTGCGTATCCCTGATCCAGTGTGCCGACCAGGTATAGGTGGGCAGGAAACCGCGGCTGATCTTGTGCTCGCCCTGGGCACCGGGCTCGAACAGCACAAGCCCATGATTGATGGCATATTCAATACCCTGATAGTAGCAGGCCTCGAAATGCAGGCTGTGGTAGTCCGCCAGGCATCCCCAGTGGCGGCCATACAGGGCCGTAGCGCCACGCAACATGATGGCGCCGGCGACCGGACGCTCATCGAGCAGCGCGAACACCAGCACGACCTGGCCGCCCATGGTGCGGCTGATTTCCTCGAAGAAAGCCAGCGACAGGGTAGGGATACCGGACTTTTTTTCGAACGTCGAGCGATAGAAGACGTGCATGGCCCGCCACTGATCATGAGTAGCTGTGTCGCCGTGGAGGATCTGCATGCGGATACCGGCTTCCGCTACATAGCGGCGTTCGCGGCGGATCTTCTTGCGCTTGCGCGAGCTCAGCCGTGCCAGGAAGTCATCGAACGAACTGTAGTTGTCGTTTTTCCAGTGGAAGTGACAGCCGGTACGGCGCAGCAGCCCGCGTTCGGCCAGCCAGTCCGTATCCGCGCCGCTGGTGAACAGCCAGTGCAGCGACGACGCCCCGGCTGTCTCGGTGAGCGACAGCGCGGCATCCAACAGCGCCTGTGCCACGGTGGCATGATCCGCATCCGGCGCCACCAGGAGGCGCGCCCCGGTGACCGGTGTAAAGGGGATGGAGGATACCAGTTTCGGGTAGTAGGGGACCCCGGCTCGCTGAAACGCATCAGCCCAGGCCCAGTCGAACACGAATTCACCGTAGGAATTGTACTTCAGGTACAGCGGGACCACGCCGCACAGTCGCCCGTCCCCGTCGATCGCCACGATATGGCGCGGCAGCCAGCCATAGCGTTCACCGACGCAGTCGTGCCGCTCCAGCGCGGCGAGAAATTCATGCCGGAGAAAGGGGTGTGCCGTACCCGTGACCCGGTTCCATTCCGTGGCTGTAACGCTATCGATATTGTCCAGGATAGCCGTGCGCATCGCTTAAGCCGTGCAGGATGGCAGCAGCCGCCGTGTCCGTGTCAATTCGCGGGCTTGTGGGCCAGGTTGTCGAGATAGGATTCGGCATCCAGTGCCGCCATGCAACCGGTGCCGGCAGAGGTGACGGCCTGGCGATAGACATGGTCACTGACATCGCCGGCAGCGAAAATGCCTTCGACGCTGGTGGCAGTCGCCATGCCTTCCAGGCCGCTCCGGACAATGATGTAACCGTTGTGCATCTCCAGCTGGCCATCAAAGAGCTGCGTGTTCGGCTTGTGTCCGATGGCGATGAACACACCCGTCAGCTCGATGTCCTTCGTGTTATCTTCCTTGACGTTCCGGATACGCATACCGGTGACACCGCTGGCATCTCCCAGCACCTCGTCCAGCACGCTGTCCCATTCGATCGAGACCACACCCTCCTGTTGCTTGCGAAACAGGCGGTCCTGCAGGATTTTCTCCGCACGCAGTTCGTCGCGCCGGTGCACGAGCGTGACATGCGAGGCGATATTCGCGAGGTAGAGGGCTTCCTCCACCGCGGTGTTGCCGCCGCCGATCACCGCGACCTTCTGCTGCTTGTAGAAAAAACCGTCACAGGTGGCGCAGGCCGATACGCCCTTGCCCCTGAACGTCTCTTCCGAGGGCAGGCCAAGGTACATGGCCGATGCGCCGGTCGCGATGATCAGTGCATCGCAGCTGTAGGCACCCGCATCGCCCGTCAGCGAAAAGGGTCGCTTGCCGAAATCGACTGTGTGAATATGGTCGAACACGATCTCGGTGTTGAAGCGTTCGGCATGCGCGCGCATGTCCTCCATCAGCGCCGGCCCCTGCAGCTCTGCCGCACCGCCGGGCCAGTTTTCCACTTCGGTGGTAGTCATCAGCTGCCCCCCCTGTTCCAGGCCGGTCACCAGCACCGGAGCGAGATTGGCGCGCGCGGCGTAGACGGCAGCGGTATAACCGGCCGGCCCGGAGCCCAGGATAAGAAGGCGGCAGTGCTTGATATCGCTCATGTATAATGCTCCGAATTGATTCCGTGAAACGCCATTTGATACACCGCGGAAAACGTGCAGGAGACTATCGACAGGCTCAGGTACGAGGGATCCCGGCGGGTGCCGGCAACCGGTCAGTACAAACAGCCTGTTGAATGTTACGTAACTTGGTGAACAGGGTAAAGCAACTGTGAAGATCGGCATACCGAAAGAGATCAAGCCACTGGAAGGCCGCGTCGCGCTGAGCCCCGATGCCTGCGCCGCACTGGTTCACGCGGGTCACGAGGTCTTCATCGAGCAGGGCGCGGGCCGTCTGTCGGGCTTCGGCGACGACTTGTATCTTGCAGCCGGGGCGCGGATCTGCAGCGATGCCGCACAGACCTACGGCGCGGCGCAACTGGTGGTCAAGGTCAAGGAGCCCGTCGACGGTGACCTGGCCAACCTGCGCGAGGATCACTTGCTGTTCTGTTTCCTGCATCTCGCACCCGCCCCCGAACTGACCCGCAGGCTGCTGGACATCGGCCTGACCGCGATAGCCTTCGAGACCGTGGAAACGGATAGCGGTGAGCTGCCGTTGCTGGCGCCGATGAGCGATATCGCCGGCCGCCTGGCGACCCAGATCGGCACGCACCTGCTGCACCAGCCGCAGGGTGGCAAGGGGCTGCTGCTGGGCGGACTGCCGGGCGTGGAGCGCGGCCGCGTGGTGGTGATAGGCGCCGGCCACGCCGGCGGCAATGCCGCGGCCATGGCCGCCGCCATCGGGGCCGAGGTCACGGTGTTCGACCTGCGGCGCGAGCGGCTTGCCGAGATGCGCACGCTCGGCAACAATGTCACCGGCCTGTACCCGTATCCGGAACGCCTGCGTACGCATGTAGCGGGTGCAGACCTCCTGATCGGGGCGGTATTGCGTACCGGCAGCCGTGCACCGCACATCGTCAGCCGCGACATGGTGGCCAGCATGGAGCCGGGCAGTGTGATCGTCGATATCTCGGTAGACCAGGGCGGCTGTATCGAGACCACACGGGCGACGAATTACGCGGATCCGACCTATGTCGATGAGGGGGTGGTGCATTTCTGCGTCACCAACATGCCCGGGGCGGTGCCGCACAGCTCCAGTCATGCCATATCCGTCGCCTTGCTGCCCTGTGTGCTGCAGCTCGCGCAGGCGAATTGGGAAGACATCACCGAGCTGCGACGGGGCATTAATGTCCGGGCCGGCGAGGTCGTACACCCGGCCTTGCGCGACAACACTTGATTCATGGGTAAAAAAACAAATAGAATCCTGCGATTGGCGAGACAACCTGTGAAAGAGGATTATTTTGGCCCAGGCACGGCGTAAAACCACAACATCGACCAGGCTCACCCACCAGGTGACCCACGGCCTGCGCGAGGGCGCATTGCTGATCCTCGGTGCGCTCGCCATCTTCCTGCTGGTATCGCTGCTGAGCTATCACCCGGCCGACCCCGGCTGGTCGAACAGCGGCGCGGTAGCGCAGATCAACAATGCCGGCGGCCTGATCGGCGCCTGGCTCGCGGATGTCCTGCTCTACCTGCTCGGTTTCCTGGCCTACCTGTTCCCCGTCATGATCGGCTACAGCGGCTGGCTGGTGTACCGTGGCCATACCCCGACCGGCGGTATCGATCTGCATGTGCTGGCGGTGCGCTGGGCCGGGTTCCTCCTGACGGTCGGCGCCGGCTGCGGGCTGGCGTCCCTGGAATCGGGCGGCGCCGACGGTGCGCTGCCGGCCGGTTCCGGCGGCGTGCTCGGCAAGGTCATTGCCAGCGGGCTGGTCGACGTGGTCAGTCCGGTCGGTGCCACGCTGTTCCTGCT
>JBATJF010000318.1:0-4035 GCA_049668345.1 Gammaproteobacteria bacterium | reverse complement strand
TTACTCATTGACCCTCAGGACGAGGGCTGGGCCGGCGGGCCGCCGCTAAGCCCGAGGACCAAGGCGCTCGTGGCCGGCTCGCCGTACGCCCGCTGCGAGTGAGCTGCTCGCCCGCCGCACCGTTGTGCGGCGGCGTTGATCCGGGTGCCGCCACGATGTGCCGCACCATCGTATTTCCATGTCCTGAAAATCATCTTTCTGCCCGGTCGAGTTGTTCAAACCCCGGTGAATACAGGGGTCAGTGCGTCGCGCCCCCGCTGTTACGGGAACATGCACATCCTGGGGCACGATTTCGTACCGCCGGGTATCCATGCCGGTGGCCTGCGTTACCATGGCGATTCGCCGCTGGTCAGCCAGCTGCATGATGAAGGCCTGGTGGATGCCGTTGCGATACCGCAACTGGAAACGTTCGAGGCCGGTGTGCTGTTCGCGCGCACAGCAGGCATTGTGCCCGCGCCGGAATCCAGCCACGCCGTCGCGGCCGTTGTCCGTTCCGCCCGTGAGTGTGCCGGGACCGGTGAACCCAGGACCATTCTGTTCAATCTTTCAGGTCACGGCCACTTCGACATGACCGCTTACGATCGCTACTTCAGGAACGAGCTGGAAGACTGCGAATTCCCAGCGGAGGCAATCGAGGAGTCCCTCTCGCATCTGCCCGGGATGCTGCGAAACAGGTGATAGCGAAACACCGGGGCCTGGCCCCTGTTTATTGAATCCCTGTGTCTGCTTTTGTTGTGACGCGTATCAGCACCCGCCCGAATCTTCAGCCTGCAGTGACTGCGCGGTAAAGCCCATAAGCCCGGCATGCACCGGGCCGGCCGCGAGCAGGCAGGCGAAAACGACGAGGGCAAGTATCTTCTTCAGGCTGTCTTTTTTCATCATGGCTTGAAGCATGCTGAAACCGGCGCAAGGCGTCTATTGTCCGGAAGTCGTACACACTACCGGAACCGGCGTCGGGTCCCGGCCTTTACCTGTATTGAAAAGGCGACAGTTTCGGATGTTCAGAGTCCCCGACAGGGGACTCGTAACCCCCCTTAAGGCGATGGACGACTCTGTGCAGGATGGTGTGAGGCATGCATTGTGAATTGTGAATAGCGGCTGTGATGCTGAATGGCCACGGAAGTACGCGGAATAACACGGAAAAATATGGATTGTATTTCCTCGCATTGATCAAGCAAGCCATGAGACGTGAGACGTGTGCACACCTTGCATTCCATGCCCTCTGGGCGGCGTTCCACTGAGGCGGCGGGTTAAATCGGCCGCATGGCCGATCGATCCGGCATTTTAGCCGTAACCCGAAGCCACAGGCTTTAGCCTGTAATTAACATGCAGCAAGATGGCGAGCCAATGGCAAACGCGGCGAGATGTGTCATGCCACGAAAGTCCCACGTCTCCTGACATCGAAGAATATGCAAGCGAAGAGGATGCTGGCAACGGCGAATAATCACGTATTGCCACCGGCCGCATGTGCACATGGATCTGTGCGCACACTCAACGACCCTTGCTGATTCGCTTGCGCACCCCCGGCGCCATGAATATCGCTGTGCAGAATGCCAGCAGCGCGAGGACAGGACTTTCCACGGCGAATACAACCGGCGTCAACGCCATCCGCGTGATGGTTTTCAGGCCTTCCTTGTGTTCGATGTAGGCGGCAATCGGCGGTGAAAAATCGTAGTACAGGGACACCAGTATCCGCCCCGGCCGGCTACGCATCAGTGTCTCGTCCCTGAAACGGCGCAGGCTGCGCACATGCGGGTCCAGGTATGAGCCATAGGCAGCCGTGGCGATAAAGCAGCCACCGCCACCGCCGCCTTCGACAATCCCGGTCCAGGTGCCTGCCGCGGTGTTAGGCAGGACAGGGTCCAGCAGCGCAACATCGCTGACCTGGAATTCCCAGTCGATGGTGTAGGTCGATTCCGGAGCTTCCAGCCAGTCGGTAGCAAAGGTGAGTGTCCGGGTCCGTCCCGGATCGAGGCTTACTGCCACGGGCAGATTCGGTGACAGCGGTACTGCACCGAAGGCGCTGATAGCGAAGTGCGTCGCGCTGACAGTAGCATCGGACGTCACCGGCCCGTTGTTGGCGACGTCCACATAGAGAAAGAAGCGCAACTGGAAGGGGTCCGGAAAGGAAGTGTAGGCGCTATCAAGTGTGACGGACACGATCTCCCAGTCAATGCAGAAGGCGCAGATGATGTTCGTGGTGGTTTGCGCATCGAGTGGCAGCTGGGCGGCCGGCGCCACAACCTCCGCCCTGTTTGTTGCGCTGACCACGACGGTCGGGCCGGATATCAGGTTCTGATTGACCATTACCTCGAGTCGCAATCCGGCCGTCTTGTCGGCGACAGCCGTGCCCAGCGTTGGCAGTGTCCAGACGCCGGACGCCGGATTGTAGCTTCCGCCGGGTGTGGGCGTGGCCTGCACAAATGTGACCTCCGCCGGCAGTGTGTCGAGTACCTCGACACCTGCAACATCCGCCGTGCCTTCATTCACGACCTCGAGCCGGTATTCGATCAGGTCGCCTTCGCGCGCCGTTTCCGGTCCGTCCTTGGTAAGTGCCACGGTTGCACCGGTGCCGGTGAGTGGAAAGGCAAACAGGGCGGCGAGGAAAATAAGGGCGGCAGGCTGTCGCATGTGCTTGATGCAAGGTTCGAGTTCGAAGCTCATGTGTGGTGTCTCCGTGATTGGCGATACGCGAGGACGACCCTGACAGCTGCCGGGGGTCACTCGATATGTTCACCTGTAACGATTATGTCCAGGGTCTGGAATGATCATCCGGGTACAGGACTATTGCCCGTATGACGTTCCGGACTCGCGCCACACCGCGGCAATAGATGCGCGACAACATGGCAAGTTCTGCTTCCATCGATGCTTCATGTTTATCCAGGTCCGGGTCCGCCATGACGGGATTGCAGGCGGGTACACGGTTTGTACAATCCATTACAATTTGCTGGTCAGGTCCGGCATCATGCGGTGGGTCATAAATCGATTCTTCACGCGGGATCTTCTTCGCGGTGTCGTATCCGGGTTTCACCGGATTTAACAGGAGACAGGATGCTGACACCTGATTGGCAGGGCTAATAGTCCGTCTTGCTAAAATCAGGGATCGCTTCCCGTTCGAGGCCACAATGGTTCTTTTCTCCGATCTCGAGCAGGTGGTTGTAGCGTTTGATCAGTGCATTGACCTCGACCTGTTCCGCCTTGCTGAGATCCATGAAGAAGAAAGGAATCAACAGAAAGATGCCGGCTACACCCAGGCGGGTGTTTTTGTGTGCCTTGTCGGTTTGCGGCACGAGATCGAGAATATCATTCTCGATCAGTTCCAGTTCCCTCTCGATTGCGTCGCACGACCTTCCTTCATCCTGTGGCTGATACACCATCACCGGATGAGCGGGGCGCCCGGCACAGCCCCCGAGTAAAAGCACTGTCAGTACAAGGGTGCTGACAATACTGTTGGTACAGCTCATGCCATATTCCAGGAAAGACAGGCAGCGGGATCAAGCACTTTCTGGCGCAATGCGCGAAAATAATATGACTATTTCGATTCACCCCCCAGGATATTGACCTTCAGATCGGACACCAGGTCAGCTGCGACATCCTTGAAGATTTTTTCCCATGCGCCAATCGTATAGCCGCCGCCAGCATCCACCGAGCGATTGGCCTGTGCCGTTGCATCAACATTGCCCTCGGCATCCAGCAGCGTGGCCTCTACAACCAGGACCGTGGAGCCATAGCCCGGCCAGAGCCAGCGCTTGAAGGCATCACCCTTGCGGTACTCGATAATGTTTACATTCATGGTGACCACGCCGGGGGCACCCGCCTGTCCCAGCAGGTTTTCATCGCCCAGCTCGGTCACAACGGCGCTTCTGAGCATGGCCTCGATGTCGGCATCGAAGTGTTCACCGGTCTTGTTGGTTACTTCCCCTACCAGAATCTTGGTATCGGCAGAAAATGCCTGCACATCTTCCACCCGTACGCTGTGCTCTACCGTGCCACAGGCGGCAAGAAACAGGAATGGGACCACTAACAGTAATGATT
>JBATJF010000317.1:0-2430 GCA_049668345.1 Gammaproteobacteria bacterium | reverse complement strand
CCTCGGTGATCGGCTTGATGACCTGCGTCAGGCCGGCATCCACGTAGGCGGATTTCACCACCGCGATGACGTTGTCCGCATGGCACTTCTGGCAGATCACGCTCTCCTTGCCGAGACGGGTGTTCTGGGCCAGAGGATTGGTCACCGGATTCGTGTCCGTGCTGGCCGGCCAGGCTGAGGTAAAGCCGGTCCCCTGGTCTATGTCATGCAGGCCCAGCATGTTGATGGCCGCAGACTTCAGACGCGAATACCAGTCAGAGTCGACGCCCGGGACGATGCCGTAGTAGGCGTCCCAGAAGCTCTTCTCTGCATTCGTGATCGCAGCAAGACCCTGGCCCGCAGACAAATGGGTGCCGGGCAGAGTCGCGGTGTCGCGAATGTTGGAGGGGCTGTTGACCGCTGCGGGATCGGTCACCGAGTGGCAGCGTTCGCAGTTCGGGATGTCGATCGGCGCCGTGCCGTGGCCGATCACCGGCTTGCCGTTGCTGCCGATCACGGCGTTGCCCTGGGTGCAGTTCTGACCCTCGGCATCGCAGTTCGCCACATGCAGGCGCGCCTTCATCGCCACGTAGGGACGGATGGAGTCCTCGTCCACCGCGCCGGGGTCGCCGAAGAAGTCGATGCTGTCCTCGAACGGCGTCAGCGGCAGGCCCAGGGCCTCCCAGATTTTCGGCGAGGTCAGCATGACGGGCAGGTTCTCCAGCACCTTCATCTGGGTGTAGAACACGGTGCCGGTGTCGCCCGAGAAGGTCAGCACGTTGTCGAAGCCGGCCGCGCTGCCGGTCGGGCCCATGGGCTGCAGGGCCGCACCGACGTCGGCCGGATATTCCACATGACCGGTGACGCCGAGACGGATCTTCGCGGAGTCGAGGCTGGTGCCGGCGGGGTTGCTGCCCTCCAGGTCGGCGTAGATGTAGAAGTGGTTCAGCCAGCCGTTGGCGTAGTTGTCGGTCGGGTCGTTGAAATCCCCGTCACCGAGCACCACGCCGTAGGCGCCCTCGTAGGGACCGTAGACCAGCCTGCCGTTGGCATCCGGCGCCGCCGAGTCGTAGAGTGTCGAGGTGTAGAACAGGGAATTGCCCTCCACGGCACTGATCAGCGTCGAGGTCTGGACCTTGCCCTGGCCCTCGTGGCGCGGCTGCGCATCGTGGTAATACTCCAGGAAATACTTCTTGAAGTTGCCGTTGCCGTCCAGGGCCGCGTCACGCATCACGATCGGCCGGCCGAGACCGTCGGTGTTGTTGTGGTCGCCCTCCAGCAGGCGCGGGAAGTCGCCGCCGGTGACCGGTTCACCCGGTGTCTGCGGCTTGACGACCTGCGCCAGGATGGAGTTGTAGGGCGGCAGTACGCAGCAGTAGGCGAATTCGAAGCCGGTGCAGTGCATGCCCAGCTCGTAGTTCATCATGATCTTGAAGTCCGTCTGCTTCGACAGGATATTGATGTTCACCGTGGTCACGGCCGACAGGTTGCTGCCGTCGCTGGCCTGGTAGGTGAAGCTGTCGTTGTCGTTGTCGCTCAGGCTCGTGCTCGGGGTGTAGCTGAACGAACCGTCCGCATTGAAGGAGAAGCTCGCGGCGTTGGTCGGGCCGCTGACCAGTGTTGCCGTCAGGCCGGCGTTGCCGATGTTGTTGCCGCCGGCATCGGTGTCGAAGTCGTTGTACAGCACGCCCGCGAGACGGTAGGCCGTCACGTTGAGCGCGGTGCCGACCGGGGTCGCGTAGGTGTCACCACGGCCCACCGGCGAGCCACCCGTGACGCCGCCTTCCGCGATGGTGATCGTGACGGTGGCGGTGTTGGAGAGCTGGTTGATGTCGTCCTTGGCCTGGTAGGTGAAGCTGTCCGTGTCGGGGAAGGGACCCGTGCCGGTGTAGTCATACGTAAAGGCACCGCTGGCATTCAGGTTCAGCGTTCCCTTGGTCGTCCCCGTCTGCAGCACGGCGGTCAGCGTTGCCGGTGTCTCGTCCGTGTCATTGCCGAGCACACCCGGGGCGCCGACGCTGAGCGTCTGTCCATCGGTGGCGTCATAGCTGTCGTTGTTGGCCACCGGCGGATTGTTGGTCCCGCCCGCTATCGTTATGTTGGCGTTGGCGGTGCACTCGCCGCTCCTGTCGGTGACATGCACGCTGACCCCGAAGGTGCCGGCGGCGCTGTAGGTCACCGAGGGCGTAGCAAGAGTGGAGGCCGTCGGCGCTGCCGGCCCGGAGAAGGTCCAGGCATAGGACTTGCCGCCCTTGCCGCCCGAGGTACTCACGGTGTAGATAACCGGTACGCCCACCGTACCACTGGTAGGGCTGATGCTGTTGCAGGAGAGGGGCGTGCCACCGCCGCCCGGCGCAGCAAGCGCCGGCGCGGCAGCGAGTGCCAGTATGGCGCCGCCCCCGCTGGCCGCCAGCATACGACGCGTAATATGCAGGAAATGTGTTGTTGTCA
>JBATJF010000316.1:0-7843 GCA_049668345.1 Gammaproteobacteria bacterium | reverse complement strand
CATGCCCTGGTGCGCGTACTGCTGGCCGAGCAGCTGTACCGTGCCTGGACGCTGGTCAGCGGCCATCCCTATCACCGCTCGTGACAGGATTGAACCACCCGCCGGCCCCGGAAGCTGAGACTGCATGACATCGAACCCGGTTATCTACCTGGCCTCGCAATCACCACGGCGCCGTGAACTGCTCGGGCAGATCGGTGTCTCCCATGCAGTGCTTTCCGTCGAGGTCGACGAGCAGTTGCATGACGGTGAGTGCGCCCGCGACTATGTCATGCGCGTCGCGCTGGACAAGGCGCGTGCCGGGCGTGCCGCGCTGGCCACCGGTAACGTTATCCCCGTGCTTGGCGCTGATACCGGCGTGGTCATCGCGGGCGAGGTGCTTGGCAAGCCCGCGAACCGTGCCGCCGCCATGGCGATGCTGCAGCGCCTGTCCGGCACCACGCACGAGGTACTGAGTGCCGTGGCGCTGGCCGGTGCAAGCGGCGACGCGGTGCGTGTCAGCGCCAGCCGCGTGACCTTTCGCACGCTAACAGACCGGGAATGCGCGGCATACTGGGCAACGGGGGAACCGGCCGACAAGGCGGGCGCCTATGCCATCCAGGGGCTGGCCGCCGTGTTCATCACGCGCATCGAGGGCAGTTACTCGGGGGTGATGGGTCTGCCCTTGTACGAAACCGCGGAGTTGTTGAAAGAATCGGGGATAACGGTAATCTAGCCCGAATTTCTCACCGGGCGGTGCTTATCCGGCATAATGAGCCGAAACCATGAAGCTAATACCCATTCGGCAACGAACAGTCTGTCATTGGCCGCTGCCTATCCCGGCCCTGGCTGGTTCTCGCACGCCCGTACTTGCGATGTACACGGAGAAGGTGAGACCGGGATCCCGGTGAGAAATGCGGGCTAGGCGCCCTGTGGCATGCACGGCATGATGCCGGGTACCAACATCCATCTGGACAGGCAGGGACGGCATGAGCGAGGAAATACTGATCAATGTCACCCCGCGGGAGACCCGCGTGGCCGTCGTGGAAAACGGCGTGCTGCAGGAGATCTTCATCGAGCGTGCGCGCCGGCGCGGGTTGGTCGGGAATATCTACAAGGGCAAGGTGTGCCGCGTGCTGCCCGGCATGCAGGCCGCCTTCGTCGAGGTGGGGCTGGAACGCGCGGCCTTTCTGCACGCCTCCGATATCGGGCGCCGCGAAGACGCGGCCGACGCCGATGTCGGCGGCGGTGCCAGCAAGGACATCAGCGATATGCTGCGCGAAGGCCAGGAGATCTGCGTGCAGGTCATCAAGGATCCGCTGGGCACCAAGGGCGCGCGGCTGACCACGCAGATCACCCTTCCATCGCGCTACCTGGTGTTCATTCCGAATGTCGACAATGTCGGTATATCGCAAAAGATCGAGACAGAGAACGAGCGCGTGCGCCTGCGTGATGTCATCCAGTTGTTCATGTCAGAACAGGAAGGCGGCGGCTACATCGCCCGCACCGCCGCCGAGGGGGCCAGCGCCGAGGCCCTGCGCGCGGACATGCTGTTTCTGCGCAAGCTCTGGCTGTCGATCTCGGAAACGCTGGCCGTCAGCAAGGCCGGCAAGCTGGTCTACGGTGATCTGCCGCTGACGATTCGCGTGATGCGCGACATGCTGGGTGACAACATCGAGCGTGTGCGCATCGATTCGCGCGAGAGTTTCCAGCGCGCGCACGAATTCTGCGAGCGCTTCATGCCCGGTATGCAGACGCAGCTGGAATACTACCCCGGCGAGCGCCCCATCTTCGATATCTACGCCATCGAGGACGAGATACAGAAGGCGCTCGACCGCAAGGTGCAGCTCAAGTCCGGCGGCTACCTGATCCTCGACCAGACCGAGGCGATGACCACGGCCGATGTCAATACCGGCGGCTACGTCGGTCACCGCAACCTGGAAGAAACCATTTTCAAGACCAACCTGGAAGCGGCGCAGGCCATCGCCCGCCAGCTGCGCCTGCGCAACCTGGGCGGCATCATCATCATCGATTTCATCGACATGCAGGACGCGGAGCACAAACGCCAGGTGCTGCGCATGCTGGAGAAATGCCTCGAAAAGGACCACGCCAGGACCCAGATCAGCGAGGTGTCCACGCTGGGACTGGTGGAGATGACGCGCAAGCGCACCAGCGAGAGCCTGGAACACGTCATGTGCGAGGTGTGCCCGACCTGCAACGGCCGGGCCTCGCTGAAGACCGCGGAAACCACCTGTTACGAGATCTTCCGGGAAATCCTGCGCGCCTCGCGCCAGTTCGACGTGCAGCAGTTGCTGGTGCTGGCCTCGCAGGAGGTCGTCGACCTGTTGCTGGACGAGGAATCCTCCAGTCTGGCGGAGCTCGAAGTCTTCATCGACAAGCCGATTCGCTTCCAGGTGGAAACCCTCTACACGCAGGAACAGTATGACGTTGTGCCAATGTAGGCAGGCATTACCAGCCTGCGATCCGGGATATCCAGGGGCATGCTGAGACGCATCCTGCACCTTGCCTGGCTGCTGCTGGCTGCCGGCCTGTTTCTGCTGGCCGTGCTGCTCACGGTCGCAAGGGTATGGGCACCGTCGCTGGGAGGCTACCGGAACGCTATCGAGACGGCTGCGAGCGACGCATTACAGCGCCCGCTGAGCATCGGCCGAGTGGAGGCGACCTGGCGCGGCCTGCGCCCGGTGATCAGACTGAGGAATGTCGTCATCGCCGGCATGCAGGATATGCAGCCGCTTGGCGTGCGCGAAATCCAGATCAGCATCGATACCATGCATTTTCTGAAGACACGCGAGCTGCATTTTGCGGATATCGACATCATCGGCGTCGCACTCACTCTGGCACGTGACGAAAGCGGCCGCCTGTTGCTGGAGGAGTTCGCCGGCAAGCACGAGGCGGACGTCGAAATCGGTGTGCTGGCGGCGATGTCGCGGCTGTCCATCCACGATGCCGACCTCACCATCAGGGATATCCCGAGAGGGGCCGGGACACAGCACTTTTCGGCGGTGAATGTCACGCTGACCAACCAGGGTAATGACCACTATGTGAACGGACATGCCCTGTTGCCGGGTCAGCTCGGTGACCGGATCGAAATCATCGCGCACCTGCGCGGCGATACCACGCACCCTGCAGACTGGCATGGACGTGCCTACTTCAGGGGGCAATCACTGGCGCTGTCCAGCCTGCTGGCACCCGCACTCGAGCAGGCGCATGCGGTGCAGGGCGTTGCCGACCTGCGCCTGTGGGCGCGACTTGCGGCGTCGCGCATCACGACGGTCAGCGGCGAACTGGAAGTCGATGCCCTGCGCATGACCTACGAAGAGGGCCACAGGCAGGCTGTATTCGCGGCGGACAACCTGCAGACGCAGTTCGGCTGGCGGCAGGCTGCGGAGGGTTGGCAGGCCGTGCTGCAGCAGCTGCAGGTAAGGCGTGACGGGCAGGCGTGGCAAACCGGCAACCTCTCGCTGGCCGGCCTGCAGCATGCGGACAGCGTGCAGGTGCGTGCCGGGGCGGCGCTGCTCGATCTGGACGAAATCTCCAGTCTGCTGCCGGTGATACCGGGACTGCATCCCGCCGTGCGCGATATGCTGGTGGATGCGCAGCCGACCGGCGTGATCGAGGACCTGTCGTGCGCCTTCACACGCACGAATGATGTCATCAGTATGGACGGCTTTTCCGCACGATTCACCGGGCTCGGCATGCTGCAGACCGGTGCCATGCCGTACCTCGCCGGCCTGGACGGCGTCATCAGCGGTGATGGACGGGCCGGCACCCTGCAACTCGGCAGTACGGGACTGGTGCTACACGACGAACACCTGTTTCGCGCCGCCTTGCATTTCGACCAGGCCGGCGGCGAGGTGTACTGGCGCACGGCGGACGGGGTGCTGGAGATCGGCAGCGAATCGCTGACACTCGGCAATCCGCACCTGGCGCTCGATGCCCGCTTCAGCCTGAGCCTGCCGCGCAACGGCGACCCGGTGGCGACCGATACGGTAATCACCGTGAGCGAATTCGATGTCGCCAGTGCCGGCGACTACCTGCCGGCCCTGATCATGTCGAAGACAGGCGTGGCGTGGCTGGACCGTGCACTGGTTGGTGGCAAGGTGCGTGACGGCAGCGTGACCATCCAGGGTCGCCTGGACCAGTTACCCTACGATCACGGCGAAGGCCGGCTGGAAGTGCGCCTGCCGGTGACCGATGCCACACTGGATTTCAACGAACACTGGTCGCCGCTCACGCAACTGGATGCGCAGGTGGACTTCACCGGCCGGCAAATGGACATCAAGTCGCACAAGGGCTTCATCCGCACGGCCGTGCTGGACAAGGTGCATGCGCAGATCAAGGACATCACCAGACCGCGGCTGAGCATCAGCGGCAACGTGCAGGGCGCATTGCCCGTCATGCTGGAGGAACTCGGCAGCAGTCCGCTCGGCGAGACCTACGGCGGCTTCGTCGATCGCATCGTCACTACGGGGGACACCGACCTGGCGCTGGATATCCTGCTGCCGCTGGATCATAGCGCGGACCCGATCAGCGTGGCCGGCAAGATCGGGCTGCGTGACAACACGCTGACTGTGAAGGATGCCGAAATCACGCTCGAAAAAGTCCGCGGCCAGCTCGAATTCGACGATCACGGCATCCGCGGTGACGGGTTAAAGGCCACGCTGTTCGGGCGGACCGCCAGCGCGCGGGTCTGGACCGGGCACGGCAAGCCGGTTACGCACATCAGCCTGGATGGCAGGCTCGGCCTGCTCGACCATGTGCTGCCGGAATCGTCTTCGTTGCACGAGGTGATCGACGGCGATCCCGAATGGCGCGTGGAGCTTACGGCGCAGGGCAAACCGGCGCGTGGCAAGAGTGTCGATGTCGGGTTGAGCATCACCAGTTCGCTGCAAGGACTGGCCATTGATCTGCCGGCCCCGTTTGGCAAGCCGGCGGCGGCATCGCGGCCGTTGTCGGTCGATATCGCCGCGCTCGGGAGCAGCGAGCGTTACGTGCGGGCGGGTTATGGCGATGTCCTGCAGGCGGTGCTGGTGCTGACGCAGGGTGCGCAGGGATTCGAGCTGCAGCGAGGCAATATCGCACTGGGCGATGAAACGCCGGTGCCGCCGCAGATACCGCAGTTGCTGATCAGCGGCAAGCTGGACCGGTTCCGGCTGGCGGACTGGCAGCCGCATATGGCCGGAGGTGACACTGGCGCGGGCCCGCCGCTGCGGGTATCGGTCAAGCTCAGGGAACTCGAAGCATTCGGTTTCCGGCTGCGTGACGCCGGGCTCGATATCGTCGAGGCCGGCACGGGCTGGGCGATCAAGGCCATCGGTCCGTCGGCGGAGGGCGAACTGCAGGTGACGCGAAGCGCAGGCACCATCGATTCGATCGGGATGGACATGCAGCGGCTCGTGCTAGAACCCGTCGCCGATGCCACGCCGCAGGCCGAACCCCCGCCGCAACCAGCCGGGTTTCCCGCGCTGCAAGTCAAGATACGGCAACTGCTCTACAAAGACATTGACTTCGGCAAGCTGGAATTGCAGACACGCAGGCAGCCCGGTGCTATTTACCGGATCGAACAGCTGGCACTGTCGTCAGCGATGCTGACCCTGCAGACCAGCGGTGACTGGCGTCAGGCTGGCGGAGAACAGATCAGTCATGCCGAGATCGAGGTGACGGGTGGCAACGTGGGGGCGCTGCTCGATGCGCTGGGATACCAGAAGCTCATGAAAGACGGGCGTCCGACCGGCCAGCTCAAGGCAAGCTGGAGAGGTGCTCCGTGGGATCTCAGGACCGAGATCGTCGATGGCCGCTTCGATATCGTTATCAAGGATGGCCAGTTACTGGAGGTCGAGCCCGGCGCGACCGGGCGGGCGCTCGGCTTGCTGAGCCTGGCCAAGCTCCCCAGGCGTTTGACGCTGGATTTCACCGACCTGTTCGGCGAGGGCCTCAGCTTCGATCGTATCGGGGCCGAGTTCGTGCTGGATAACGGCAATGCCTATACCGAGAAGATGGTGATCGATGGCCCGGCCGCGAAGATCGAGATTTCCGGGCGGGTCGGACTGGTGGCGCAGGACTACGACGAGCTGGTCACCGTGACGCCGTACCTCAATTCCAGCCTGCCGCTGGCCGGCGCGCTGGCCGGCGGACCCGCGGTCGGCGCGGTGGTGATCGTCGCCGGAAAACTGCTGGAAGATGCCTTCCGGCTGAACGAACTCGCACGCAAGCAGTACGAGGTGACGGGACCCTGGGCCAACCCGGTCGTGAAGCAACTGAATGTGCCCGAACCGGAACAGGAGCGACCACCGGACCCCGCCATGGGCGCCGATGAATTTTTCAAGTAGCACGATCAGCGCGGCGCACTGCGCCAGCTGTTTTCTGTGTTATTCTCTGTAAGCTCCTGAATAGTGAAGGATGACATGATTCCATGAGTGTGGTTGCCTGCGTACAAATGGCCTCGAGCCCGAACATCGGCGCCAACCTGCTGGAAGCCGAGCGCCTGATCGGCGAGGCCGTCAGCCAGCATGCGCAGCTGGTGGTATTGCCGGAGAATTTCGCCCTGATGGGCAAGTCCGAACATGACAAGGTCAAGGCCCGCGAAACCGCCGGCAGCGGTGCCATCCAGACCTTCCTGGCCGAGCAGGCCGCGCACCATGGCATCTGGCTGGTCGGCGGCACCATTCCGCTGGTGGCCGAGGCGGACAACAAGGTGCGCGCGGCCTGCCTGGTGTTCGACGACAAGGGCAGGCAGGTGGCGCGCTACGACAAGATTCACCTGTTCGACGTGGCGCTGGTCGACAGCGGTGAACAGTACACCGAGTCGGACACCATCGAGCCCGGCGACGAGGTGGTGGTGATCGACAGCCCGTTCGGGCGCATGGGTATCGCGGTCTGCTACGACCTGCGTTTCCCGGAACTGTTTCGCCAGCAGCTCGAGGCGGGGCTGGAAATCCTTGTCCTGCCCTCGGCATTCACCGCCATCACGGGACGTGCGCACTGGGAGGTGCTGGTGCGCGCGCGTGCCATCGAGAACCTGTGCTACGTGATCGCGCCGGACCAGGGCGGCTATCACCTGAGCGGCCGCGAGACCTATGGTCACAGCATGATCGTGGACCCGTGGGGCACGGTGCTGAACAGCCTCGCGCGCGGCCCCGGCGTGGTGTGTGCCGATGTCGACCTGGGGCGGCTGCACAGTGCACGGCGCAATTTCCCCAGCATCGCCCACCGTCGCCTGAAGTGTCTCAATCGTGCCTGATACCAGTCTCGACATAGCGCGGCAGCGGCTGCTGGCACCCGCCGGCATCGACGACGGCGACCTGGAGTCGGTGTTCGGGCGGCTGCTTGGCCACGCGGTGGACGGCGGCGATCTGTACTTCCAGTCGACGCGCTTTGAGTCGTGGGTGCTGGAAGACGGGATTGTCAAGGAAGGCAGCCACAGTATCGAGCAGGGCGCCGGCGTGCGCGCCATCAGCGGCGACAGGACCGGTTTCGCGTATTCCGATGAAATCGTCATGCCGGCCCTGCTGCAGGCATCGACCGCGGCGCGTGCCATTGCTGGCCGGGGCGAGACGGGCCGGCTGCAGGCCTGGCATGCGCGCGGCGATAATCTGCTGTACCCGTCCATCGACCCGATCGACCGCATGTCGTCGGATGACAAGGTGGCGCTGTTGCGGCAACTCGATGCCGAGGCGCGCCGCCAGGACCCGCGGGTCAAGGAGGTCGTGGTCAGCCTGGCGGGGGTACACGAGGTGATGCTGGTCGCCGTCAGCGACGGCACGCTGGCCGCCGACGTGCGGCCGCTGGTGCGTTGCAACGTCACCGCCATTGTCGAGCAGGGCGGGCGCCGGGAACAGGGCAGTGC
>JBATJF010000315.1:0-7653 GCA_049668345.1 Gammaproteobacteria bacterium | reverse complement strand
AAGTGCGCGGCATCGAGCATCTCGCCCAGCCGCAGCCCGCGCCGTGACACCTTGTCCTCATAGGCCGGCCCGATGCCGCGCCCGGTGGTGCCGATGGCCTTCTTGCCGCGCGCCAGTTCGCGTGCCTGGTCGAGCGCGATGTGGTACGGGAGGATCAGCGGGCAGGACTCGCTGATCTTCAGGCGCGAACTTGCCGGCACGCCGGCCGCCTCCAGCATGGAGAGTTCCTCGAGCAGTGCAGTTGGCGACAGCACCACACCGTTGCCGATCAGGCACAACACGTTGTCGCGCAGGACGCCCGACGGAATCAGGTGCAGCACGGTCTTGGCACCGTCGATGACCAGGGTATGGCCGGCATTGTGTCCGCCCTGGAAACGCACCACCGCAGCGGCCTTGTCGGTCAGCAGATCGACAACCTTGCCCTTGCCCTCGTCACCCCACTGGGTTCCTATGACGACTACGTTCTTGCCCATTACTTGTCTCGCTCTGCCATATGATTTTCGGATTTCTGCCGCCGCGAACGGTTCGCTGCCGGCACTCCGGTCATTGCATAATGCAAATATGCCCGCGCGCGAGGCACAGGTCCGGTGAAATGTTTCACTCGAGCGGCAATACGACCCAGGCACCGGCGTCCCGCACCAGCTGCCGGTCACAGCCCATGTCCCGCGCCCCTCCGGCCTGGCCGGGCAAGGCCATCACCACCCGCTCGCCCTGGCCGCGCAAGGCCGCGACCGTGTCGTCAAGCCGGACGTCATTATCCGCCGGGGCGAATACTGCACCCGGGCGGCCATCGAAGTCACGCGGACTCAGGTCCATCAGGGTCCGCAGGTCGGTGCTGAAGCCGGTTGCCGGACGGGCGCGCCCGAACACCTCGCCGATGGCATCGTAACGACCGCCACGGGCGACCTCCTGCCCGCAACCGGGCACGAACACCGCGAACACCATGCCGGTCTGGTAGCGGTAGCCGCGCAGTTCCGCCAGGTCGAAATCGATTTGCACGTCCCCGGCACGCTGCTGCAGGCGATCGGCTATGGCGCGCAGATTTTCCAGCGCCTTGATCACCTGAACCCCGGCACCGTCCAGCACCTCGCGCGCGCCGTACAGGACGTCCCAGCCGCCGTTGAGCCCGGCCAGCACCGCCAGCCGTTCGCGCTGGCCGGCATCGCGCACGGTCTGGTCCAGCATCTCGCCGATCTCGGCAACCGCCTTGCGCTGCAGCGCTTCGAACAGGTCGTTTTCCTGCCCGACGTTCAGCCCCGCGTCCCGCGCCAGGCCACGGAAAATGCCGACATGCCCGAGATTGACATGCACGTCCGGGATTTCCAGTAATGCCAGCGATTCCAGCACCAGCAGCAGGATCTCCACGTCGCTCTCTATGCCCCCATGGCCGAACAGCTCGGCGCCAACCTGCAGCGGGCTGCGCGAACTGCCGAAGCCGTCGCTGCGCGTATGCAGTACCGTGCCCATGTAGCAAAGCCGTGTCGGCGCGTCGCGCCGCAGCGGGTGCGCGTCGATGCGTGCCGCCTGCGGCGTCATGTCGGCACGCACACCCATCATGCGCCCGCTCATCAGGTCGGTGACCTTGAAGGTCTGCAGGTCGAGGTCGTTGCCGGCGCCGGTCAGCAGCGATTCGAGATACTCGATCAGCGGCGGCATGATCAGCGCGTAGCCCCAGCGTGCGAACAGGTCGAGCAGTTGGCGCCGCGCGGACTCGAGCCGCCACGCCTCGGGCGGCAGCACCTCTTCGATGCCTTCCGGCAATAACCACTGATCCTCGCGACTCATGTCGGTACCCCGTGAATGTCCTAGCGCACCAGGTACAGCATAACGATCCCGCCCAGCATGCTGGCCAGTCCGGCCACGCGCAAGGTGCGGTCATCGAGCTGCGATGCGGTCTCCAGCATGCGCCGCAGGTAGCCGGGATTGATAAAGGGGATCATGCCCTCGATGACCAGCACCAGTGCCAGCGCCGCCAGCAGATCAGCCCAGTTCAGCCCCGCCATTCAAAAAGCCCGGGGAGCCGCCCGGGGCATCCTGTCGCATGCAACACGCTCAGGGAGCCTGGAGGCCGCTGGCGCTGCCGAAGTACTTGAAGAACTCCGAATCCGGCTCCAGCACCAGCACGTCCTGCTGGCTCGAGAGCGCCGTGCGGTAGGCATTCATGCTCCGGTAGAAATCGTAGAACTCGCGGTTCTTGCCGTAGGCCTTGCCGTAGATTTCCGTGGCCTTTGCATCGCCCTCGCCGCGGATCTTCTCTGCATCGCGCTGCGCCTCGGCGAGCAGCACCGTGCGATCCCTTTCGGAGACGGCACGAATGCCCTTGGCCGACTCCTCGCCCTGGGCGCGCAGGTCCTTCGCGATACGTTCACGCTCGGTGCGCATGCGCTCGTATACCGAGTTGCGCACGTCCTCCGGCAGCTCGATCTGCTTGATACGGGTATCCACGATAACGATTCCGAATGCCGCGATCTGTTCATTGGCTGTATCGGTCAGATTATCCGTCATCCGGGCACGATCCTCGGCCACCACCTGCTGGATGGTGCGCTGGTCAAACTCCAGCTGGAGACCGTTCTTGATGATCTGCAACAGGCGCAGACTGGCCTGGCGCTCGTCGCCCATGAACGAGGTGTAGTAGGCAGCAGGATTGAGGATGCGCCACTTGACGAAGAAATCCACGGTGACGTTTTTCTTCTCGCCGGTCAGAAAGCGCTCCGGGCGAGTGTCAAGTGTCAGGATACGCTTGTCGAACTTGCGCACGTTGTTGACAGGCCACGGCGCCTTGAAATGCAGGCCAGGCTCGTAGGACGAGTCGACGACTTTACCCAACTGGAATTTAATGGCGTGCTCGCGCTCATCGACGATGAAGATACAACTCAGGCCGACCAGTGCGGCCAGTACGAATACGACTATGAGTAAACGGACCATGGCTATCGTCCTCCCTCGCTACGCGAGCTGCTGCGCAGACGGATGTCGGTCTGCTCGCCGGATGGCGATTTGCTGTTGTACGACGCACCCTCATCCGGCGAATTCAGATAACTGCCGCGCGACTCCATCAGCTTGTCGAGCGGGATGTACATCAGGTTATTGCCGTCCTTGACCCCCATGACCACCTTGCTGGTATTCGCCAGCACGTATTCCATGGTCTCGAGGTACAGGCGCTTGCGCGTCACAGCGGGCTCCTTCTCGTATTCAGTCAGCGTCTGCAGGAAACGGCTGGACTCACCCTCCGCCTTGGCGATGACCTGCTCGCGGTAGGCATTGGCCGCCTCGCGCAGGCGCGTGGCATCACCGCGCGCCTTGGGGAGGATATCCAGTGAATAGGCCTCGGCCTGGTTTCGATAGCGCACCTGGTCCTCGCGCGCCTTGATGGCATCCTCGAACGCGCCCTGCACCTCTTCCGGCGGCTGCGGGTCCTGCAGGTTGACACTGGTCAGAATCAGGCCGGTCTGGTACCTGTCGAGCGTATCCTGGGTAAGTTCCTTGGTCTGGCGCACGATCTCGCCACGTCCGCCGCTGAAAAACTCGTCCATGGTGCTGGATCCGATGACCTCGCGCAGCGCACTTTCACTCGCCTCCTGCAGGGTGAAGTCCGGATCGCGCACCCGGAACAGGTAATCCTTGGCGTCCTTGACCTGGTATTGCACGGCCAGCTCGACCTGGATGATGTTCTCGTCCTTGGTCAGCATCTTGGCCCGGTGACTGACCGTGCGCAGACGGTCGACATCGACCACGTTGATGGTGTCGATACCGCGCGGATACCAGTGCGGTCCCGGGCCAGTGATGGTGTGGAATTCGCCCAGGCGCAGTGCCACGCCACGCTCGGCCGGCTCGATGATATAGATGCCGGACAGCACCCAGGCCACCAATGCCACCACCAGCAGCAGGCTGAAGTTGAACGGCTTGCCGGTCCCGGCACCGCGCCCGGACTTGCCGCCGAAAAAGCTGTTCATCCGCTCGCGCAGCTTGCGCGCCACTTCGTCGAGGTCCGGCGGTCCGTCGTTCCCGCCACCGCCACCCCACGGGTCACGCTTGCCACCACCCGGTTCATTCCAAGCCATACAATCGCTCCAGTCAGCAAAAATGCGCCCTGCATGACTGGCATGCATGCGCGTCGAAAGTGTGCAAGTTTAAGAAGCTTGCGCTGTGCCCGCAACAATTGCGGCGGGGTCAGCAGGATGAAAATCGCATTTTCCGCCCGATTCGCGGATCAGCCGGTCGATGTTGCGCTGCGCCATGCAGACTTCCAGCCACCAGCCGCCCTGCTCGTCCACGCGTTCCGACATCACCTGGCCGATATTGTACAGCGTGGAACGCGCGGCACCGGCCGTGGCGGGCATGTGCAGCCAGCCATGCACCTGGCGGCCCTGGAAATGCCCGCTCAGCGCGTCGGACAGCAGGTCCAGGCCCGCGCCGGTCACCGCCGAAACCCACACCCGGTCAGGCAGGCCGTCCGCCCCGTATTCCACGTGCGGCTCGATATCCGACAGGTCGATCTTGTTGTAGACCCTGATCTGCGGGATTTCCGCGGCCCCGATTTCGGCCAGCACGGCGTTGACCTGCCCGATATGGGCCAGTTTTTCCTCGTCCTGCGCATCCACCACATGCAACAGCAGATCCGCACGTCGCGTTTCCTCCAGCGTGGCACGGAACGCGGCCACCAGGTCGTGCGGCAGGTGACGGATAAAGCCGACGGTGTCCGCCAGCACCAGCGGCCCGACGCCCTGCACCTCGATCCGGCGCAGGGTTGGATCCAGCGTGGCGAACAGCTGGTCTGCCGCGTAGGCATCCGCACCGCTGAGGGCGTTGAACAGCGTGGACTTGCCGGCGTTGGTATAGCCGACCAGCGACACCGTGGGGACCTCGGCGCGCGCCCGCGCGCGGCGCCCCTGGTCACGCTGGCGCTCCACCTTTTCCAGGCGCCGGTTGATCATCTTGATGCGCGCATTGATCATGCGCCGGTCGGACTCGAGCTGGGTCTCGCCCGGACCACGGAGGCCGATACCGCCCTTCTGCCGTTCCAGGTGGGTCCAGCCACGTACCAGCCGGGTCGAAAGGTGGCGCAGCTGCGCCAGCTCCACCTGCAGTTTACCCTCGAATGACCGCGCGCGCTGCGCGAAGATATCCAGGATCAGGCCGGTACGGCCCAGCACCCGGCACGACAGCAGGCGCTCCAGGTTGCGCTCCTGACTGGGGCTCAGCGTGTGGTCGAAAATCACCACGTCGGCCTGGTGCTCCTGCACCGCGGCCAGGATTTCCCCGGCCTTGCCCTGACCGACATACAGACGCGGGTCAGGTACCGCCCGGGTCGCGGTGACGGTCGCAGCCGGCACGGCGCCCGCGGAACGCACCAGCTCGGTGAATTCCTGCAGATCTTCCTGCCCGGCTGCGTCGGGAAAATACACGTGGACCAGTATGGCCCGCTCACCGGTCTCAGGGCGTTCGAACAAATAACTGTACCGTCATGGAGGAATCGCGATCAGGCATTGCCCGGATCTGGCGCACCCTGTTCGTCGTTGCCGGGAATGCGCACATTGCGCGCCGGTACCACGGTTGAAATGGCGTGCTTGTAGACCATCTGGCTGACGGCGTTCTTGAGGAGTACGACAAACTGGTCGAATGATTCAATCTGGCCTTGCAGCTTGATGCCGTTTACCAGGTAGATGGATACCGGGACTCGCTCTTTGCGCAGTGCATTCAGAAATGGATCCTGCAAAGATTGTCCTCTATTCATTTCTTTATCTCCTTGTTGTTGTGCTGCCAGCCAGCTTTGGCCACCAGTCCGCCAATTTCGCAAAAATATTAGTGGAATAAGCCGTGTACTTCCATGATCTGGATCATACCTGTTTTCCCGCCGGAACACAGGGTTGTTTCACTGTTCCGCCAGCCATTCAGCCACCCGGGCGGCGATACGTACGGGGGTCTCCGGCGCCTCGGCCGTGAAGCGCTCGGCATCCTGCTCCCCGCGCAGCCAGGTGAGCTGCCGCTTGGCGTACTGTCGGGTGACCACGATGATTTTCCTGATCATTTCCCCGTGCGTCATGTCCCCGTCGAGATAGCGCCACATCTGGCGGTAACCGACTGCACGCAGCGCCGGAAGTTCAGGCTCGAGATCACCGCGCGCCCTCAGCCGGCGCACCTCGGCCTCGAAACCGGCCGCGAGCATGGCCTCCAGCCGGGCCACGATCCGCGCCTGCAGCCAGTCGCGGTCCGCGGGCATCAGGGCCAGCTTCAGTACCTGGCTGGGCAGTGCCTCGCCACGCCCGCAGGCCAGCAGCTCGCTCATGGGTTTTCCTGTTATTTCAAATACTTCCAGCGCCCTGAGGATGCGTTGCGGGTCATTGGCATGGAGCCGGGACGCGCTGACCGGGTCCACGACCGCCAGGCGCCGGTACAGGGTATCCAGCCCCTGCCCGGCCAGTACCCCCTGCAGCATGGCGCGCACGCCCGGATCAGAGGCCGGCAGCGCGGACAGTCCCTGCTGCAGGGCACGAAAATACAGGAAGGTCCCGCCCACCAGCAGCGGCACGCGGCCCTGCGCACCAATTTCGACCATGGCGGCCAGCGCATCGGCGCGGAACTCCGCCGCCGAATAGGGCCGCTTCGGGTCGCGGATGTCGATCAGCCGGTGCGGCGCCCGGCGCAGCACGTCCGCATCCGGCTTGGCGGTGCCGATGTCCATGCCGCGGTACACCAGCGCCGAATCGACGCTGATGATTTCCAGGGGAAAGCGGCGCACCAGCTCGACCGCCAGCCCGGTCTTGCCCGAGGCGGTCGGGCCCATCAGGAAAATGGCCGGCGGTAGTGAATGATCAGGCATAGAAAAAAATCTCGCGCACAGCCGGAAAGAAATTCACTGAGGTAGGAGCGGACCGCGTCCGCGATCTGTTAGCCGACGAAAAGATCGCGCTTGTACCCGATAAAGCGCCGGGCATAAACGAAGCGCTCCTGCATCAAAAGAAATATCCGCAGGTACGGAACCGATCAGCGCCCGCGCAGGAACAGTTTGTCGAGCTCCGCCATGCCGAGCTGCACCCAGGTCGGGCGGCCGTGGTTGCACTGGCCGCTGCGCTCGGTGCGTTCCATGTCGCGCAACAGGGCATTCATCTCGTCCGGCGTCAGGCGCCGGTTGGCGCGTACCGAACCGTGGCAGGCCATCGTCGACAGCAGCGCGTTGACGGATTCCTGCACGCGCCGGCTGCTGCCATGCTCGAGCATGTCCGCCAGCACATCGCGTACCAGCGCACCGATGTCGGCATTGTGCAGCAGCGCGGGAATGGCACGCACCACGATCTGTTCGCGACCCAGGCGGTCGATATCGAGACCCAGCTCGCGAAACGCTTCCTGCTGTGCCTCGCAGGCATCGGCCTCGCGCGCGCTGACATCCAGCCGCAACGGCACCAGCAGTGGCTGTGAACGGATGCCCTCGCCGACCTGGGCCTGTTTCAGCTGTTCGTAGGTGATGCGCTCGTGGGCCGCATGCATATCCACCACGACCAGCCCGGCGGCGTTCTGCGCCAGGATGTAGACACCGTGCAACTGTGCCAGCGCGAAGCCGAGCGGAAAGTCGTCCGCACCGGCATCGGCCGGCGTTGCCGCCGATAGCGCCGCGGGCTGCGGGAACACCGGGTGCAGGGCGGCATAGCGGCTGATCTG
>JBATJF010000314.1:0-1696 GCA_049668345.1 Gammaproteobacteria bacterium | reverse complement strand
TGGTCGGCCTGTACGGCGTACTCGATGAAATCCACCAGTATTTCGTACCCGGCCGCCAGGCCGACGTGCTCGACGTGCTGGCAGATGTCAGCGGCGGCCTGCTCGGCGCCGGCCTGATGTTCCTGCTGCTGCGCAGATACGCCCCGGTCACCGCACAGGAACTACCAACCCAGGCGCGGCCGTAACAATCCAATCTTGCGCAAAGGCGCAAAGATTCGTAGGGTGCACTCCGTGCACCCTTCCCGGTGCGTAAAATGCACCCTACGCCCGGGTTTTATCTTTCCGTGTATTTCCGTGTGCTTCCGTGGCCATTTTTCTTTTCACGTCTCACGCCCCAACTCTGCCGCAGGAGGCACTCCGTGCACCCTTCCCGGTGCGTAAAACGCACCCTACGCTCGGGTTTTATTTTTCCGTGTTCTTCCGTGGATTCCGTGGCCATTCTTTTTTCACGTCTCCTACCCCCAATAGACGCGTAGGGTGCACTCCGTGCACCCTTCCCGGTGCGTAAAACGCACCCTACGCCCGGGTTTTATTTTTTCCGTGTATTTCCGTGTGCTTCCGTGGCCATTTTTTCATCGCGCCAGCATTGCGCCTACAGGTACTGCGACCAGTCGCGGCTGGCGTCGCCGAATACCAGGAAGAACGGGTTGAGCATCGAGTCCTTGGTGTTGTAGCGCAGCGGTTGCATATGCGTATCCGTCACCTGCCCGCCGGCCTGCTCGACGACGCACTGGGCCGCCGCCGTGTCCCACTCCGACGTAGGCCCGAGTCGCGGGTAGATATCGGCAATGCCCTCGGCAACCAGGCACAGTTTCAGTGAACTGCCCATGCCGACCATTTCATGCTCGCCGAGTTTTTCCAGGAATGCGTTCAGCGAACTGCCGCGATGCGAGCGGCTGCCAACCACCATCACCGGCCCGCCATCCAGCTTGCGCACGTGGATCGATTCCGGCCTGCCCTCCCCGACCTGCTTGAAGGACCCGCGTCCGCGGCAGGCACTGTAGCTGATGCCGGTGACCGGCACATGCACCACGCCCAGCACCGGCACGCCGTCGTCGATGAGCGCGATATTGACCGTGAACTCGCCGTTGCGGTTGATGAACTCGCGCGTACCGTCCAGCGGGTCGACCAGCCAGTAGCGCCGCCAGGTGGAACGCTCGGCATAGGGCAGACTGGCCGACTCTTCCGACAGCACGGCAAGCTCCGGGGTCAGCCGGCCCAGGCCATCGACGATGGTGTGATGCGCCGCCAGGTCCGCGGCAGTCAGCGGGGTCCGGTCGTCCTTTTCCTGCACCGCATAATCGTCGCTGTTGTAGACTTCCAGTATCCGCACGCCGGCCTGGCGCGCCAGCGCCGTGACCGGCTCGAGCAGGCTGCCGATATCCACCTTCAGTTCATCGTTATTCACTGGTATTCCCTGTTATTGGTGATTGCAAAAACCGCTACCCAGCCCCACACGCGACTGGCCGGCACGCGAAAACATGACGGGGGAGTATACCCGTCAATGCGTGCCCGCGCCCCTGCCCCACCAGATGGCGTAGGGTGCACTCCGTGCACCGTTCCCGGTGCGTAAAACGCACCCTACACCCGCGTTTTTATTTTCCGTGTTCTTCCGTGGATTCCGTGGCCATTACTGAACTCCCCCATAACCTGACAGGAGGCACTTCGCATCCCGTTCCCGGTGCGTAAAACGCAC
>JBATJF010000313.1:0-11991 GCA_049668345.1 Gammaproteobacteria bacterium | reverse complement strand
GTTCTGGGTCTACCTGATCGGCAAGGTGATCGTCGCCAACTTCCACGTCATCCGCTGCATCGTTATGCCCGGCAAGACCATCAGCCCGCAGCTGTTCACCGTACCCCTGCCGCAGAAGTCGGATCTTGGTCGGGTGATTTACGCGAATTCCATCACCCTGACGCCGGGCACGGTCACCCTGCGGGTCGGCCAGGACTGTCTCCTGGTCCATGCCCTGACCCGGGAGGCCGCCAGCGAGCTGCAGAGCGGCGACATGGCCAGGATCGTCCCCGATTTTCCGCTGGAGGATTACACATGATCTTCGGCGTGGCAGCCGCTGCGATCCTGATAACCATGGGCCTGGCGCTTGCCCGCGCCCTGCTCGGACCGACGGTTTGCGACCGCATCCTTGCCGTCAACATGTTCGGCACCAAAACCGTACTGCTGATTGCTGTCCTGGCCTTCATGTCGGGCCGTACCGACATCATCGACATTGCGCTGATCTATGCCCTGATCAATTTCATCGGTGTGGTCGCCGTACTCAAGCTGGTCGAACAGGGCAATTTCCACACCGCCGGTGAAGAGGAAAACGAAACCTGCGAGAAAGTGAATGATTATTGAAGTCGCGAGCTGGTGCTGCGTGATTGCCGGGGCCGTGCTCAGCGTGATCGGCGGTATCGGCATGCACCGCTTCCCGGACTTCTACACCCGTGTACATGCCGCCGGCACCACGGACACGCTGTGCGCCGCCCTGTTCCTGCTCGGGCTCGCCCTGCAGGCCGGCCTCACACTGGCCACCTTCAAGCTGTTCCTGATTTTCACCTTCCTGTTTCTCACCAGCCCGACCGCTGCGCACGCGCTGGCCAACATGGCCACCGAGGCAGGCCTGAAACCATTGCTCGACAACGATGGCAGGGCGGACACATGATCGAATCGCTGATCGATGTCACCCTGCTGGCGTTCCTGGCGATCACCGCCATATCCATCCTGCGTTTGCGCAGCCTGTTCGCCATCATCATGCTGTTCGGTATTTTCAGCCTGCTCTCCGCCGGCCTGTTCACCGTCATGGACGCCGCCGACGTCGCCTTCACCGAAGCCTCGGTCGGGGCCGGTATCTCCACCGTCCTGATGCTGGCCACACTGGCGCTGACCGGCATGCGCGAGGAAAAGGCCCCTGCCCACCAGCCCTGGCTGCCGCTCGTCGTGGTGACGATCACCGGACTCGCGCTGGCCTACGGCACGCTCGATATGCCGGCATTCGGCGATCCGCAGGCACCTGCGCACCTGCACGTGGCGCCGCGTTATATCGAGCAGGGACTGATAGAGACCGGCGTACCCAACCTGGTGACAGCCGTGCTGGCCAGCTACCGCGGCTTCGACACGCTCGGGGAAGTGACGGTGATCTTCACTGCGGGTATCGGTGTGCTGCTGTTGCTGGGACGGCGGCGACGACGCAACGACGACGACCAGGACGCATTGTGAAGCACAATCTCATCCTCAAGATCATCGCCAAGTTCATCGTGCCGGTCATCCTGCTGTTTGCCCTGTATGTACAGTTTCACGGCGACTTCGGGCCGGGCGGCGGTTTCCAGGCCGGCGTGATCTTCAGCGCCGGATTCATCCTGTACACCCTGGTATTCGGACTCGACAGTGCCGAGCGCATCATCCCGGGCTGGCTGCTTCGCACATTCGCCAGCCTCGGCGTGCTGATTTACACCGGCACGGGTTTCGTCACGCTGTTCGAGGGCGGACGCTTTCTCGACTACAGCGTACTGGCCACCACGCCGGTCGCGGGCCAGCACCTCGGCATCCTGATTATCGAGGCCGGCGTCGGCATGACCGTCGCCTCCGTCATGCTGCTGATCTTTTTCGCCTTCGCGGGACGCAACCGGCCATGATTGAATTTATCCACGGGCATTACAACTACTGGATCGTCATCCTGCTGATGATGACCGGCTTCTATATCGTGATCAGCCGCGGCAACCTGATCAAGAAGATCGCCGGCCTCAATATCTTCCAGACCTCGGTATTCCTGCTCTACATCAGCATCGGCAACCTCAGCGGCGGCACCACACCGATCATCGCCGAGGGCTTTACCCGCCACTCGAACCCGCTGCCCTATGTGCTGATACTGACCGCGATCGTGGTCGGCGTCTCCACCACCGCGCTCGGGCTGGCGCTGGTGGTGCGTATCCGCGAGGCCTACGGCAGCATCGAGGAAGACGATATACACAGGCAGGATGCCTCCTTGTGATCGAGGCCAGCCCGAGTCTCCTGCTGGTTGCGATTCCGCTGCTGGCCGCACCGGTCACGGCACTGTTGCCGGCCGGACGGCTGCCATGGCTGATGGCCACGGCCGTCGCCTGGACCTGCCTCGCGCTGGCCGTCTGGCAGCTGCAGACGGTCGCCGGTGGCAACGTGGTCAGCTACGAACTGGGCGGCTGGGCGCCGCCGTGGGGCATCGAGTACCGCGTCGATGCACTCAATGCGCTGGTCGCCCTGATCATCGCCGGCATCGCTGCCGTCACCCTGCCGTATGCCCTGCGCAGCGTCGAACGTGAAATACCGCGCCACCAGAGATCACTGTTCTACGCCATCTTCCTGCTGTGCATGGACGGGCTGCTCGGTATCAGCCAGACCGGTGACGTATTCAACCTGTTCGTGTTCCTGGAGATATCCTCGCTGTCTTCCTACGCGCTGATCAGCCTCGGCCAGCGCCGCCAGGCACTGACCGCCGCCTACCAGTACCTCATCATGGGCACGATCGGCGCCACCTTCCTGCTGATCGGCATCGGCCTGATCTATGCCGCGACCGGCACGCTGAACATGATGGACCTGCATACACGGCTGGCCGACGTCGCTTCACACCGCACGGTGCACACCGGCTTCGCGTTTATCGTGGTGGGCATCGGGCTGAAGCTGGCCATGTTCCCGCTGCATCTCTGGCTGCCGAACGTATACTGCTATGCACCGATCGCCGTAACGGTGTTCCTGGCAGCGACTGCGACCAAGGTCGCTGTCTACATCATGCTGCGCATGGTCTTCACCGTGTTCCCCAACAGCCTGGTCGCGCTCACACCCACCGGCCTGGTGTTCCTGCTGCTGGGCGTGGCCGGTGTGCTGTTTGCCTCGGTGGCAGCCATCTACCAGCCGGATGCCAGGCGCCTGCTGGCCTATTCCGGTATCGGCCAGATTGGTTACATGCTACTGGGCATTGCCTACGGATCGGCGCTCGGTCTGACCGCGACCATCGTGCATGTCTTCAACCATGCCCTGATGAAAGGCGCGCTGTTCATGGCGCTAGGCGCACTGGTTTATCGCATCGGCTCCAGCCGTCTCGACCGGCTGGCTGGCAGCGCCCGCCACATGCCCTGGACCTTCGGCGCCATCGTCATCGCCGGACTGAGCCTGGTCGGGGTCCCGGGTACCGCCGGTTTCATCAGCAAGTGGTACCTGGTGCTGGCCGCGCTGGAGCAGCAGGACTGGCTGATTGCACTGGTGGTGCTGGCCGGCTCGCTGCTGGCCGTCGTCTACCTGTGGAAACTGGTGGATGCCATGTTGTTCCGGGTCCCGGCACCCGACGCACAACCGCTGCAGGAAGCCCCCCTGTCCATGCTCGTGCCGATCTGGCTGCTGGTGCTGGCCAATATCTGGTTTGGCCTGGATACCCGGCTGACTGTCGACACGGCCACGACGGCCGTGCGACTGCTCACGGTAACCGGACCGTGACGGCAGAGGCACTGATGCTGTCGATGCTGGCCCTGCCCCTGCTGGCGGCCGTCGGCATCGCCCTGCTCGGCCGCTGGCCGGATTTGCGCGAGGCACTGTCCGTCACGGTTGCGGTGACCGTCGCGGCCTGTGCAGTCGCGCTGTACCCGCACGTGCGTGACGGTGCCGTGGTGACATGGCAGCTCGCCGAACCCCTGCCCGGTTTGCCGATCATGCTGTCCATCGAGCCGCTCGGCATGCTGTTTGCGCTGGTGGCGGGACTGCTGTGGCCGGTCACGACCCTCTATTCCATCGGCTACATGCGCGGCCACAACGAACAACAGCAGACACGCTTCTATGCCCTGTTCGCCATCGCGCTCGGTTGCACCTTCGGCGTGGCTTTTGCCGGCAACCTGCTGACCCTGTTCCTGTGGTACGAACTGCTCACCCTGACGACGTTTCCGCTCGTGGCCCATGCCGGCACCGACGCGGCACGGCGTGGTGCGCGCACCTATCTCGGCATCCTGCTCGGCACCTCGATCGGCCTGCTGCTGTTCGCCATCCTGATCACCTACAGCGTGACCGGCACGCTGGAGTTCCGGCGCGGCGGCATCCTGGCCGGACATCTCGATCCCGCCTGGGCCGGCCTGTTGCTCGCGCTGTTCATCTTCGGCATCGGCAAGGCAGCGGTCATGCCGTTTCATCGCTGGCTGCCGGCGGCGATGGTCGCGCCGACGCCGGTCAGCGCACTGCTGCATGCGGTTGCCGTGGTCAAGGCCGGTGTATTCAGTGTACTGAAGGTCACGGTCTACGTGTTCGGCACCGGATTCATCACGGACAGCGGCGCCGCCGACTGGCTGATCTGGTTCGCCGGCGCCACCATCCTGCTCGCCTCGCTGGTCGCCATGACGAAGGATAACCTGAAGGCACGGCTGGCCTATTCCACCATCAGCCAGCTGGGCTATATCGTGCTGGGGGCACTGCTGGTGACGCAGCCCGGCATCATCGGCGGCGCGCTGCAGATCACCATGCATGCCTTCGCCAAGATCACGCTGTTCTTCGCCGCCGGCGCCATCCTGGTAGCCACGCACAAGACCGAGATCAGCGACATGGCCGGGCTGGGACGCGCCATGCCCGTCACCTTCGGCGCCTTTTTTATCGGCAGCCTGAGTATCATCGGCCTGCCGCCGTTTGGCGGCATGTGGAGCAAGTGGTACCTGGGCATGGGGACCATCGAGGCCGGCCAGTGGCTCCTGCTGGGCGTGCTGCTGTTCAGCTCCCTGCTGAACATCGCCTACCTGCTGCCGGTGCCGGTGCGGGCATTTTTCGGGACGTCGCGCGACGGCGCCGGCCACGATGGCATCCGCGAGGCACCCGCCAGCTGCCTGGCCGCCATGATCATCACCTCGCTTGCGTGCCTGGTCCTGTTTTTCTACCCTGACCCTTTTTATGACCTGGCGCTCAGCGCCACCGGGGACAACTGACATGCAGGCAGATGACAAGCGGGAATACCTTTTCGACAAGCCGCGCAACGTGAACCGGCTGTTCCGCGTTTTCTACGGCGCGTGTGTCGTCCTGCTGCTGCTCGACCTTGTCCTGCACCGCCACGCCGAACGTGCCTGGGAAGGCATGACCGGCTTTTACGCACTGTTCGGTTTCGTCGCGTTCGTCGCGCTGGTGCTGGTTGCGAAGGTAATGCGCAAACTGCTGATGCGCGCTGAAGACTATTACAATGTGGACGAGTGAACTCCCACCGTTCGTCCCGTTCCTGATCGCGGCACTGCTGGCACTGCTGACGCGCGGCCCGCTGCGCGCCGCCATCATGCTGGCGGCACCCCTGCTGGGTGGCCTGCATCTCTGGCTGGACGTACCGGTCGGCACCACGCTGACCGCCCCGCTGCTGGAGTTCGAACTGGTCCTGATGCGGACCGACCGGCTCAGCCTGCTGTTCGGCTACATCTTCCACATTGCGGCCTTTATCCTGGTGGTCTTCTCGCTGCACCTGCGCGACACCACGCAGCACGTCGCCGGCCTCCTCTACGCGGGCGGTGCGCTGGGCGCGGTGTTCGCCGGCGACCTGATCACGCTGTTCATTTTCTGGGAACTGCTCGCGCTCAGCTCCGTGTTCCTGGTCTGGGCACGCCGCAGCACCCGCTCGACCCGTGCCGGCATCCGTTACCTGCTGTTCCAGGTCGCCTCGGGCCTGCTGCTGCTGGCCGGCGCGCTGGTCCATTACCAGCAGACCGGTTCGCTGGCCTTCGACTTCATCGGCCTGGAGAGTCCCGGCGGCTGGCTGATCTTCCTGGCCTTCGGCATCAAGTGTGCCTTCCCCCTGCTGCACAACTGGCTGACCGACGCCTACCCGGAGGCGACGCCCACCGGTGCCGCCGTCCTGTCGGTCTTCACCACCAAGACCGCGATCTACGCACTGGCACGGGGCTATCCCGGGACCGACCTGCTGATGTACATCGGCGCGGTCATGACCTGTTTTCCCATCTTCTTCGCGGTCATCGAGAACGACCTGCGCCGCGTGCTGAGCTACAGCCTGATCAACCAGCTCGGGTTCATGGTCTGCGGCATCGGCATCGGTACCACGCTGGCGCTGAACGGCGCCGTGGCCCACGCCTTTGCGCACATTCTCTACAAGGCGCTGCTGTTCATGAGCCTGGGCGCCGTGCTGTTCCGCGCCGGCAACACCAACGCCTCCGACCTCGGCGGCCTGTACAAGTCCATGCCCAGGACCACGTTGCTGTGCATCGTCGGAGCCGCGTCGATCTCCGCCCTGCCCCTGTTCAGCGGCTTCGTCAGCAAGTCGCTGGTCATGAGCGCCTTGCTCGCGGAAGGGCACGACATACTCTGGCTGATGCTGCTCTTCGCCTCGGCCGGCGTGCTGCATCATGCCGGCATCAAGGTACCCTACTTCGCCTTCTTCGCACACGACGCCGGCATCCGCACCCAGGAAGCACCGCGCAACATGCTGCTGGCCATGACGCTGGCGGCCGCACTGTGCATCCTGATCGGCATCCAGCCGCAGTATCTCTACGCGTTGCTGCCCTGGGAGGTCGAGTACTGGCCGTACGACACCACCCACGTGCTGGCACAGCTGCAGCTGCTGTTCTTCGCCGCGCTGGCCTTTGTCTGGATGGAGAAACAGGGCTTCAACCCGCCGGAGCTGCACGCGGTGAATATCGATGCCGAGTGGCTGTACCGCAAGCTGTTGCCGGCAGGCGGGCGTTTCGTATACGGCGCCCTGCAGCGTACGACGCAGGTACTGGCAGGTGTAAAGCAGTTCTACCGGCGTTACGTATTGAGCGCATACTTCAGGACGACACTGGCGGACTATCACCTGGCGGAGTCATGGCCTACCGGCAGCATGGTGTTGTGGATCGCGGTGGTGCTGGGCAGTTACCTGCTGCTGGACTCGATGTTCTGAGACGCCAGAATCTCATTGCTAAAAGTCGCGTACTCGGTCTGTTTCTGCAGGTGCATCGATTTGGTGTAGGAGCGCTTCGCAAGCGCGATCTTTACCAAGCTAGAAAAGATCGCGGATGAGATCCGCTCCTACAGGTTAACTGGATTACTCATCAGGGCATGATCATGCCCTGTGTCCACGGTGCCCCCTGTGGCGTTATTTCTTTGCTGGCGCCTTGGCGTCTTGGCGCGTGACAACAGCCGGAGTCACCTGTCGGTGTTACGCCAGACCACCTTACCGTCACAACTGCCGGCGATGGCATCCAGCCTGGCTTCGTGCAGTGCAACTTCCTCGTCCGTCGCCCTGATCACCCGCAACTGCGGCCGCCCGGCCCGCAGTCGGCGGATGACACCATCCGTGCTGCCGCCACTGCGCGCCTCGTTCGAGCCATCCGCATCCAGCGACAGGCTGACCTGGCCACCGGTCATGGCGAGGTAGACATCGGCCAGGATCTCGGCGTCCAGCAATGCGCCATGCAGATCGCGCTGGGAATTGTCTATATCGTAGCGCCGGCACAATGCATCGAGGCTGTTGCGTTGTCCGGGATGCATGCGCCGTGCCAGCTGCAGGGTATCCAGCACGCCGCAAAGCTGCGCCACGTTGTCCGCCGGCTCGCCGAGCAGGCGCAACTCGTGGTTGATGAAACCGACATCGAACGGTGCATTGTGTATGACCAGCTCGGCGCCCCGGATGAAATCGAGAAATTCGCCGGAGATATCGACGAAGCGCGGCTTGTCGAGCAGCTGTTCGTTGGTGATGCCGTGCACCTCGATGGCGCCTGCATCGATTTGACGGTCAGGCTGTATGTACTGATGGTAGGTATTGCCGGTCAGGCGCCGGTCCACCAGTTCGACGCAACCGATTTCGATGATGCGATGACCATCGGCGGGTTCAAGGCCGGTGGTTTCGGTGTCGAGCACGATTTGCCGCATGACTTTACCTCGTAATGTTAGGCGCACTGCGTCCCGGTCTGCCCGGCTGCTGCTTGCCTGCATCCTGCACGCACACGATACGGTCAGCGCGTCGTGCCATCCCGTAGCAGTTCGTCGATCGCCTGGTTCGCCAGCCGGTCGGCCAGCTCGTTTTCCTCGTGGCCGCTGTGGCCGCGCACCCAGCTCCAGCGGACGGTGTGTCCGCTCGCGGCGCGGTCCAGGCGCTGCCACAGGTCCACGTTCTTGACCGGCTTTCTGGCCGCGGTTTTCCAGCCGCGTCGTTTCCAGCCCGCCAGCCACTCCTCGATGCCCTTCTGCACGTACTGTGAATCGGTGACCAGGTGCACACGGCACGGTCGCTTCAGGCTTTCGAGGGCGGCGATGGCCGCCATGAGCTCCATGCGATTGTTGGTCGTCTGCGTCTCCGCACCGTACAGGATCTTCTCGTGACCGTTGTGGCGCAGCAGCACACCCCATCCGCCCGGACCGGGATTGCCGCGACAGGCACCGTCGGTGAAGATCTCGGTTTCAGTTGAATCTGCGCACATTGCCCTGGTTTGAAGAGGGCAGGCCCACCGGAAACAGTCGTGTTTGCGGACGCAGGCTTTCCCTGAGTGGCGTCATGACGACGGTGCGCTTGCGTGCGACCAGGATATAGCTCGCCGACAGCAGCATGTGGCCTTTGCCGTCGACCGGATCCAGAAACTGCAACCGCGCCAGCACGCGCCGGCTGCGCACCGGTGGTCGCTGGAACAGGTAATGGCTGTGCAGGGTATCGAAGCCGAGCAGGCCGAGCCAGTCCTTGATACGGTGCAGGCTCTGGAAGCGCGCCCCCCAGGGCATGCTATTGCTGCGCCGTGTCAGTTTCCGGCGCAGGCCCCACAGGCTGAACGGATTGAAGCCCAGGATCACGAGGTGGCCATCCGGGATCAGGCTGCGGTCGGCCTCGCGCAGCACCTGGTGCGGATTGTTGCTGAGTTCGAGGGTGTGCGGCAGGACGATGGCATCGATCGAATCCGTCATGATCGGCCAGTTTTCCGTATCTGCGGAAAGCCCCACGTCCGGCTGCGTCAAGGGTCCGACGCTCTGGATGACGTGATGCGGGATACGGCTGTCATCCAGCCGGCACTGCCCCCACGGCGGATCGATGACGACCATGTGATAGCCGAACAGCATCGGCAGCTGCTCGGCTAGCGCGGCCGACTCCGCCGCGGCCAGTTGCTGTCCAAGCGGGCGCTGATACCAGTTGCGCAATGACATGGCGCGGGAAGGCATGGAACCGTCTGTTTTCATCAGGCACAGTTTAGCGCATCTGTGTACCGGGCGCGTCATAAAAACAGCAGCCCGGGATTGCGGTTGACCCGATCCCGGGGGGCTGTCAGCATACCCGGCACACCGGCCCGTACCGCAAGCCCCATGGTGCGGCATGAAGGGTGAACTGCGTCACAGTTTACCTTTCAAGCCCGATTTCAGCGAAGACGATACATATTTGTTATGAAAGCGCTGCGTCTGACATTGCCCGCCCTGTCCATCCTGCTGCAATCAGGGTGTGCATCCATTGATCGCCCGGTCGCGCACGTTGAACCCGCCACGGACGCGGCAGCTGACATCATGCCCTTCATCACTGCACAGGAAGGACCGGCCGCCGGCACTCCTGCCTCGCAGACGGCCTATACCGATGATGATTTCTGGGAACAGCTGCGCAGCGGTTTCAACCTGCCCGGCGCACAGCGGCAGACCGTGCAGCGCCAGATCGCTACCTACAGCAGAAATCCCGACCAGGTGGAGAAGATCTTCGAGCGCGGCTCTCCCTACATGGCCTATATCCTGCACGAGGTCGAGAAGCGCGGCCAACCGCATGAACTCGCGCTGCTGCCGTTCGTGGAAAGCGCCTATGACCCGTTTGCCTATTCGCACGGACGCGCCGCCGGCCTCTGGCAGTTCATCCCCGGCACCGGCCGGATCTACGGACTGGAACAGGACTGGTGGTATGACGGCCGACGCGATGTCATCGCCTCGACGGAAGCGGCGCTCGATCATCTGGGCAAGCTGCATGACGAATTTGATGGCGACTGGCTGCTGGCGCTGGCTGCCTACAACTCGGGAAGCGGCACCGTGCGCTCGGCCATCAGGCGCAACGAAAAGGCCGGCAAGCCGACCGACTTCTGGGACCTGAAGCTGCCGAAGGAAACGGCCGCCTACGTGCCGCGACTGCTTGCCATCAGCGCCATCGTCACCCGGCCCAGTCACTACGCTATCGACTTGACTGCCATCGACCCGAAGCCCGCCTTCGACGTGATCGATACGCGCGGGCAACTGGATATCGGCATCGCCGCCGAGCTGGCCGGGATGGAAACGGAGGAACTCTACCAGCTGAATCCCGGCTTCAACCGCTGGGCCACGCACCCCGAAGGTCCGCACCGCCTGGCCATTCCGACCGACAAGGCCGAGACCTTCGTGCAGGGCCTCGGGGAACTGCCCGAGGACAAGCGGCTGAAGTGGGTGCGCCACGCCATCAAGCGCGGCGAGACACTGTCACACATCGCCCGCCGCTATGACACCACGGTTGCCGTACTGCGCAGCACCAACCAGCTCAGCGGAACACGGATCAGGTCAGGGCAACATCTGCTGGTGCCGGTTGCGGCGCGCGACCCGGCCATCTATTCCGCGACACCCCTCAAGCGGGCGGTCGCCAGTCGCACCGGCAGTACGATCAACTATGTAGTGAGTGCCGGCGACAGCCTGTGGTCGATTGCCAAACGCCACAAGGTCAAGGTCAGCGAGATCGGTAAATGGAACCGCCTGGACCCCGGGGCAGCCATCAAGCCTGGACAGAAACTGGTGCTTTATACCAGGGACGGCGCAGTGCCGGAAGGCAAACAGATTCGCACCATTCGCTACACCGTCCGCAGTGGCGACTCGCTGTATCGAATATCCAGGAAGTACAACGTTGCCGTCAACGACCTGCGGCGCTGGAACAGCCTGCCCGAGGGAAAACTCCTGCAGCCGGGGCAACGCCTCAAGCTCTATATCGACATCACCGATGTCGCGCAAAGCAGCTGATATTCAGGTGGAACGGTTATCCCCTGGCCACACTGCATCCAGTCACTTACGGCGCCCGTACGATCATATATGCAAAGCAACAAACCTGAACGCACGAAAGCAAGCAGTCGACAGGACTAAAAAGTGACGCAGGACTTACTGCCGGTATCTTTCGTGCGCTAAAGGCTACTTACGCGAGCAAAACGGAAGTTCAGGAAAACCCGCTATCAGTTTTATGATAGCTCTTCGTAGTACCGGGTTCGGCCAGAACTTGCCCTTCCCGGGCGATTAGCGAACGGCGGGAGTGCCGCAGAAGTTGTCGTTCCCGCCGAGTTAATCGTAATTCAGTAACCAGCCACAGATTATCCTTCCCTGGTGCAGTAATCCTGCTCCGATTCCCTGTTAATGCAAGGAGGGATTCTTTGCTCCACTGCATACCGCCTGGATTCTCTCTTGTAGTTCCGTGTGTTTTTCACTGCTGTTTTCATTTATCGCCTCGTTATGGCATTTTACCGCTTTAATCCGGTTTACGGATTTGGCAGACCACTTCAGTTCAAGGTGACATCATGAGATATATACATACCGGTTCAGCGGCACGTACCACCCTCATAACACTGGTTGCCATTGCGGCCTTTTTAGTGGTTGCAATCACGTTGTTGCCCAAAGGGTTTAGCAGCGACACCTCCGTTATCGGACAGGGTTCCCATGTCGTCGTGCTTGCTCACAACAAGGAATCGATGTATAGCCTGAACCTCATGGACTCGCTGAATAAAGTTCGTTCTGAATATTCCGATCGAATTGAATTTCGAGTAGTTGATATGAACACACCGCAAGGACAAGCGTTTCTCCAGCAACAAC
>JBATJF010000312.1:0-2700 GCA_049668345.1 Gammaproteobacteria bacterium | reverse complement strand
CGCGTGGGCTGGCGCCGCGGGGGCGAACGCTGCGCGCCGGCAGGGCGTGGCCAGCACCATGCACTGAAGAAGCTGTTCCAGGAAGCCGGTATCCCGCCCTGGCAGCGTGCGCGTATTCCCCTGATCTTCATCGACCGGCAGCTCGCGGCCGTGCCCGGGCTGTGGATATGCGAGCCGTTCCAGGCCGGGCCCGGCGAGCCCGGCGTGCAGATCGACTGGGATGACCCGGCAACGGCCGCGCAGGGGCAGCCGATTTGTCCACCTGGGTAATTGAGGTACCCGCCCCGATCTGGTAACGTTGACGCCCGTCTTGCGGCGTACGTGCCGCACCCCGACTCCAGGAAACCAATGACCCGATTCATCTTCGTCACCGGCGGTGTGGTGTCCTCATTGGGCAAAGGCATCGCATCGGCCTCGCTGGGCACATTGCTGGAGACCCGCGGTCTCAAGGTGACGCTGCTAAAGCTCGATCCCTACATCAATGTCGACCCGGGCACCATGAGCCCCTTCCAGCACGGCGAGGTGTTCGTCACCAACGACGGCGCGGAAACCGACCTCGACCTCGGGCACTACGAGCGCTTCGTCCGCACCACCATGACGAAGGACAACAATTTCACCACCGGCCAGATCTACGAAAGCGTGATCCGCAAGGAGCGGCGCGGCGATTACCTCGGCGCCACCGTGCAGGTCATCCCGCACATCACCGACGAGATCAAGCACAGCATCCGCAAGGGTGCGGACGATGCCGACATCGCCATGGTCGAGATCGGTGGCACGGTCGGTGACATCGAGTCGCTGCCGTTCCTGGAGGCGATTCGCCAGATGGGCGTCGAGCTCGGCCACGAGCGCGCGCTGTTCATGCACCTGACGCTGGTGCCCTACATCGCCGCCTCCGGCGAGATCAAGACCAAGCCGACGCAGCATTCGGTCAAGGAGCTGCGCTCCATCGGTATCCAGCCGGATATCCTGCTGTGCCGGTCCGACCGGCCGCTGCCGCCGTCCGAGCGGCGCAAGGTGGCGCTGTTCACCAACGTCGAGGAACGCGCGGTAATTTCCGCCGTCGACGTCGACAGCATCTACAAGATCCCGCTGCTGCTGCACGATCAGCAGCTCGACGACATCGTGGTCGAGAAGATGCACATCGACTGCAAGCCCGCCGAGTTGTCCGAGTGGCAGCAGGTGGTGCGCGGCATCGAACGGGTCGACAGCGAGGTCACTATCGCCATGGTCGGCAAGTATGTCGACCTGACCGAGTCCTACAAGTCGTTGTCCGAGGCGCTGGTGCACGCCGGCATTCACGCGCACTGCAAGGTCAACATCCGCTACGTGGACTCCGAGAGCATCGAGCTGGACGGCACCGGCGTGCTCACGGGCGCCGCGGCCATCCTGGTGCCCGGCGGGTTCGGCGAGCGCGGCGTCGAGGGCAAGATCGAGGCCGTGCGTCATGCGCGCGAGAACAATATTCCCTATCTCGGCATCTGCCTGGGCATGCAGGTCGCGGTGATCGAGTACGCACGGCATGTCGCGGGCCTGGACGGCGCGCACTCCACCGAATTCAGGAAGGCCGCCGCGCACCCGGTGATCGCGCTGATCACCGAGTGGAGCCGCGAGGACGGCAGCCAGGAAGTGCGCAGCGAGGATTCCGACCTGGGCGGCACCATGCGCCTCGGCGGCCAGAAGTGCCGGCTGTTGCCCGGCAGCCTGGCGCACCGCCTGTACGGCAAGGACGTCATTACCGAGCGCCACCGCCACCGCTACGAATTCAACAACCGCTACCGCGAGCAGCTGGAGTCGCATGGCCTGGTGCTGTCCGGTACCTCGCTGGACGGAAGGCTGGTCGAGGTGATCGAGATTGCCTCGCACCCCTGGTTTTTTGCCTGCCAGTTCCATCCCGAATTCACATCGACCCCGCGCGACGGGCACCCGCTGTTCACCGGCTTCGTCCGGGCGGCGCTGGCCTACCAGGCCGGCACGCTGCAGCCTGACACGGCCCCGGCGATTGCCGGGGCCGATGCCTGAATGCCGCTACACACCCGGACGAACCCAGCATGAAACTGTGTCATTTCGAGGCCGGCCTTGATCATCCGCTGTTCCTGATCGCCGGACCCTGCGTCATCGAGAGCGCGCAACTGGCGATCGACACCGCCGGCCAGCTCAAGGAACTTACCGCGGCGCTCGGCATGCCGTTCATCTACAAGTCATCCTTCGACAAGGCCAACCGCTCCTCGCACACGAGTTTCCGTGGTCCCGGCCTGGAGGAGGGACTGCGCATACTCGACGAGGTCAAGACGCAGATCGGCGTGCCGGTGCTGACCGACGTGCACGAGGATACGCCGCTGGCCGAGGTGGCCGCCGTGGTGGATGTGCTGCAGACCCCGGCCTTCCTGTGCAGGCAGACCAATTTCATCCAGAACGTCGCGCGCCAGGGCAAGCCGGTCAACATCAAGAAGGGCCAGTTCCTGTCGCCGTGGGACATGAAGAACGTGTCCGACAAGGCGCTCGCGACCGGTAACGGGCAGATCATGGTCTGCGAGCGGGGTGTCTCGTTCGGTTACAACAACCTGGTATCCGACATGCGCGCGCTGGCCGTGATGCGCAACACCGGCGTCCCGGTGGTGTTCGATGCCACGCACTCGGTGCAGCTGCCCGGCGGGCAGGGCGACCGCTCCGGCGGCCAGCGCGAGTTCGTGCCGGTACTGG
>JBATJF010000311.1:0-6128 GCA_049668345.1 Gammaproteobacteria bacterium | reverse complement strand
CCACGGAAGGACACGGAAAGACAAATTGCAGGATCGTTCCCTGCCATTTCCTGTGTCTTATGGATTGTCAGGCAATCCGGAGGGCAGTGCAATCTCGATAAACAAACTCACGTCGTTATCAGCATCCTGTGTAATTCCGTGTGCTTCCGTGTGTTTCCGTAGCCATTATCTGTCACTCCCGTCATTCACGTCTCACCTTTCACGTCTCACTCAATGGTGCACAGAGTGCACCCTACATTTTTTCCGTGTTCTTCCGTGGATTCCGTGGCCGATATTGTGTTCACATCATCGTTGTCAGACGACGATATTCACCAGCTTGCCCGGCACCAGGATGATCTTCTTCACCGGCTGGTCGCCGATATGGCGCACGACATTTTCCTCGGCCAGCGCGGCCTGCTCGATGGTTTGCCGGTCGGCATCCGCGGCCACCTCGATCTGTCCACGCAACTTGCCCTTGACCTGCACCGCCAGCGTGAGCCGGTCCTGTACCAGCGCCAGCTCGTCCACCACCGGCCAGCGGCAGTCGACCACGGCATCGGCGTGACCGAGGGCGTGCCACAGCGCATGGGTGATGTGCGGCACGATCGGCGCCAGCATCAGTACCACGGATTCCAGCGCCTCCTGCATGACCGCCCGGCCCTGCGCGCTGGTATCATCAAAGCGCGCCAGCTCGTTCAACAGCTCCATGTTGGCGGCCACCGCGGTATTGAAGGTGAAGCGCCGGCCGATGTCGTCGCCGACCTTGGCGAGCGCTCCGTGCACGCGATGGCGCAGCTGTTTCTGCGCCGCGTCCAGACTGCCCGTGTCCAGCGCGGCTGGCGTGCCGGCCGAGACGTGCTGGTGCACCTGTTTCCACAGCCGTTTGAGAAATCGCGAGGCGCCTTCCACGCCGGAATCCGCCCATTCCAGCGACTGGTCGGGCGGTGCCGCGAACATGGTGAACAGGCGCACGGTATCGGCGCCGTAGCGGTCGATCAGTCCCTGCGGATCGACGGTGTTGCCCTTCGACTTGGACATCTTGGTGCCGTCCTTCAGCACCATGCCCTGGGTCAGCAGGCAGGTGAACGGCTCGTCCTGGCTTAGCAGCCCCTCGTCACGCATCAGCTTGTTGAAGAAACGCGCATACAACAGGTGCAGCACGGCGTGCTCGATACCACCGACGTACTGGTCTACCGGCAGCCAGTAGTCGACGCGTTCGTCGAGCATCGCCCGGTCCTGATCGGCACAGGCATAGCGCGCGTAGTACCAGGACGATTCGAAGAAGGTGTCGAAGGTGTCCGTCTCGCGCTCGGCCGTCCCGCCGCAGGCGGGACAGGTGGTGTCGATGAATTCGCGCAGTTTCTTCAGTGGCGAGCCGGTGGCGTCGACAGTGACATCGGTCGGCAGCACGACCGGCAGGTCGGACTCCGGCACCGGCTGCGCGCCGCATTTTTCGCAGTTGATGACCGGGATCGGGCAGCCCCAGTAGCGCTGGCGCGATACACCCCAGTCACGCAGGCGGTAATTCACCTGGCGCGCGCCCTTGCCGGCCGCCACCAGCCAGTTGGCGATCGCCTCGAAGGCCTGTTCGGAACTCAGCCCGCTGAAGCGGCCGGAATTCTGCAGGATACCCTTGTCGGTGAACGCGGCCTTTGACATGTCGACCGTCTGACTGCTGTTGCCGGCCGGATAGATGACCTGGCGAATGGTCAGCCCGTTCTGCCTGGCGAATTCGTAGTCGCGCTGATCATGCGCCGGCACCGCCATCACGGCACCGTGCCCGTATTCCATGAGCACGAAATTGGCCGTCCAGACCGGTACGACGTCGCCGGTCACCGGATGCAGGGCACGCAGGCCGGTGTCGATGCCCTTTTTTTCCAGCGTCGCCATGTCGGCCTCGGCCACGCGCGTGTTGCGGCACTCATTGATGAAGGCAGCGAGCGCCGGATTGCCGGCCGCCGCCTCCGCCGCCAGCGGGTGTTCCGGCGCCACCGCCACGTAGGTCACGCCCATCAGTGTGTCCGGCCGCGTCGTGTAGATCGGCAGGGTTTCGGTGCGTCCCTCGATGCCGAACTGCATCTCAACGCCCTCCGAGCGACCGATCCAGTTGCGTTGCATGGTGACGACCTGTTCCGGCCAGCCGCCAAGCTGGTCGAGGTCGGCGAGCAGCTCATCGGCGTACTGCGTGATCTTCATGAACCACTGCGGGATTTCGCGCCGTTCCACCGGCGCGCCGGAACGCCAGCCACGCCCGTCGATGACCTGCTCGTTGGCGAGCACGGTCTGGTCGACCGGGTCCCAGTTCACCAGCGCGGTCTTCTTGTAAACCAGGCCCTTGTTGAACAGGCGCGTGAAGAACCACTGCTCCCAGCGGTAGTAGTCCGGGTCACAGGTCGCCAGCTCGCGCTCCCAGTCGTAGCCGAAACCCAGCAGCCTGAGCTGGTTGCGCATGTAATCGATGTTCTCCCAGGTCCACTTCGCCGGCGGCACCTGGTGCTTGATGGCGGCATTTTCCGCCGGCAGGCCGAATGCGTCCCAGCCCATCGGCTGCAGCACGTTTTTACCCAGCATGCGCTGGTAGCGGCTGATCACGTCACCGATGGTGTAGGTGCGCACATGCCCCATGTGCAGGCGCCCGCTGGGATACGGGAACATGGACAGGCAGTAATACTTTTCGCGGTCCGGGTCCTCGACTGCACGGAAGGTGCCGTGGTGCTCCCAGTAACCGCGGGCATCTGCCTCGATCTGCTCGGGTTGGTAGATTTCTTCCATCAGGCTGGAATCGGTTGAAAATCGAAGGCGAAGAATACCGTAGCAGCAATAGCCCCCACAACACGGCGATGGAGTTTTCCTTCAACTCGCGGGCGCTTTGGTTCACACTTGAGCCAGACAGACAACACGGGATGCAACCATGAAGGACGAAAAAAACATGCGTGGAAAATGGCTCGCCGCATACGATGACATGATGGCACGGGTCAAGACGGCCCTCGAGGAGGCCGAGGAAAGCACCCTGCCGGTGGTGACCGGTTTTATCGACAAGGCCAAGGAAACCGCGGTCGAGCTCGAGGAGCTGACCCGGGACGAGGCCGAAAAAGTGGCCTACTACCTGCAGCGCGATATCCAGGACGCCGGCAAACACCTGGCCGAGACCGGCCACGAACTGGGTGACTGGCTGCGCTTCGACGTGCACCAGGTCGAGGATCGCCTGCTGGAGATGCTGGCGCTGGTCGCCGACCGCACGCGCCTGGAAATGCTGCAGTTCGAGCACGACGTGGAAGAAGGCCTGGCCTGGCACGCGGGCGAGATCACCGGCCCCGGTTCACTGGCCTGCGACGCCTGCGGTGCCGAGATCCGCTTCAACGCCACCAGCGAAATCCCGGCGTGTCCGAACTGTGGCCACACCCTCTATCACCGCCCCCAGCCGCATGCCGACAGGGACTGACCGGGCACACCACTTTGCCGGTCTTGCCCGGCTGTGCGCCCTGTGGCTGACCTGCGTGTCGGTGCCGCTGCAGGCGGACGGCGGCATCGAGCACATCGTCATCCTCTGGCTCAACGAACCGGGCAATGCGCAGCACCGCACCCGCATTATCGAGGAGAGCAAGGTGCTGGCCGGCATCCCCGGCGTCCTTGCACTGCAGAGCGGCCACGTTGTCACCAGCGAACGTGCCATCGTCGACAGCAGCTTCGACGTCGGCCTGATCCTCAGCCTCGAGGACCAGGCCGCGCTGGACAGCTACCTGGTGCACCCGCTGCACATCAGGCTGGTCAACGAGACACTCAAGCCGCTGGTCCGGCGTATCCAGGTCTACGACCTGCAGCAGTGACTGCAGCCAGCAGGCAACAGCGTCACGCACAAGGGCGACCGGAAGTAATTAAAGCCACAGAGCGCACCGAGGACACAGAGCAATGATAGCTGCCATCTCGTTTATCCGGCAGGGCATCCATCACCTGCCAAGAAAGGGATCGGAGTCAATTACGTGTCCGTCAGGGTATCCATGACCTTCGGTACCGTGTCGTGATTTATACCGAACCTTTTTCTATTCCTGTTTTCCCTGTTTCCTCGGTGCGCTCTGTGGCTTTTTTTATTTTTATACCTTTGCGCGGTATAGCACGTTTCGCGGACAGCGCCGGCTAGCCGTTACGCCGTCCGGCGACACCGGCCGCCAGCAGGATAAGCACGCCGAGTATCACGACCGGCCAGTTGCCGAAACGCACAAACGGCGTCATACCCTGCATGGGCAGCACGCTGCCCGTCACCACCGCCTGGCTGAACTGCGGGCTGCGCGCCGTGATCCGCCCGTGGTGGTCGATGATGGCGGAGATGCCGGTATTGGTCGCGCGCAACAGCGGCCGGCCGGTTTCCAGCGCCCGCACGCGCGCGATTTCCAGGTGCTGGTGGGGGGCGAGCGAGTCGCCGAACCAGCCATCGTTGCTGACGTTGACCAGCAGTGCCGCCTCGGGCACGCTCGCAGCGATCAGGCGGCCGAACGCCACCTCAAAACAGATCGAGGTACCGGCCGGATAACCCGCCGCCTGCAACAGCGGCTGCCCGGCCGCACCGGGTGTGAAGTCCGCGTTCGGCACCGCCAGCGCGTCGAGCGTATCGCCGATCAGCCAGCGCAACGGCAGGTATTCGCCGAACGCCACCAGGTGTTGCTTGAAATACAGGCTCTGTTCGCCGTCCAGCGCAAGGATGGCGTTGTAGTAGTCCCAGCTGGTGCGATCCAGCACCGGGATACCCGTCAGCAGCGAGGACTGCCGCTGCGCCAGCCGTTCCTCGATCACCGGCAGGTAGCCCTCGTCGACCTCGTGGTAGAACGCCGGGATAGCGGTTTCCGGCCATACCACCAGGTCAGCGCGCGGCCCGGTAAAGGTCAGTTCGGCATACAGGGCCAGCGTACCCTCCATGTTTTCCGGCAGCCATTTCTGCTCCTGCGCGACATTGCCCTGCACCAGGCTGACCGTGAGGGCCTCACCGCGTGCTTGCACCCAATCAGCCCGCTCCAGCAGCCAGCCGCCGGCCCAGATCGCCGCCAGCAGCAACGCGGAGACGATGCGCTGCCGCGTATGCAACAGTGCCAGCAGCAGGCCGGCCGAGAGCGCCACCAGCCAGCCGGCACCGTACTCGCCCAGCAGCGGCAGGTAGCCGGCCAGCGGGCCATCGACCTGGCTGGCGCCGATATTCAGCCACGGAAACCCGCTGAACAGCCAGCCGCGCAGCCATTCCGCCAGCAGCCAGCCGGCCGGCATGGCCCCGGCCAGCACGCCCCAGCCCTGCCCCGGCAGGTAGCGCCGCAGCAGGTAACCGAGCAAGGCGGGATACAGCGACAGGACCAGGATGAACAATACCGCCACCAGCGCGGCCCCGGGCGCCGCCACGTGGCCGTAGGTGTGGATACTGACATACACCCACGAGACGCCGGCTCCGAAATAGCCTATGCCGAACAAGGCGCCCTGCACGAATGCCTGGCGTGGCGCAGCCTGCCGCCAGCCATGGAACAGCACGGCGAGCGCCGGCACGGCGACGGGATACCAGCCCAGCGGGGCGAACGCGAGCACGGCCGCCGCGCCGCTGACAAGCGGCAGCAGGGCCCGACGGATGACGGATATCATTGTGTTTACTGTCACGTGGTTCCGGGTATCGCTGCGTGGCCGGGCACCGCCACCGCATGCTGCACGATGGCGTGATGACTGCGGATTATACGATCGGATTGAAAACGCGGCCGGGTTCTTCGCGCCTGCCTGCAAGGTGGTATGTCATTGCGCGGCAGCGGGTATCAGGCCTGGTCGCCCGGTGCGTCCTGCGGGTTCTCGACCGGCCTGGGCAGCAAGGTCAGCTGCAGCATGTGCACGCGCCGGTTGTCCGCGCGCAGCACCTTGAAGAGCAGGTTGTCGATCACCGTGCGCTCGCCGCGCTTGGGCAGGTGCCCGATCTGGTGCACCACCAGCCCGCCGATGGTGTCGAATTCCTCGTCGGAATACCGCGTACCGAAATACTCGTTGAAATCCTCGATCGGCGTCAGCGCCTTGATGGTGTAGTGCGCCTCGCTGTGCCGGCGGATGGCGTAATCCTCCTCGACATCATGCTCGTCCTCGATCTCGCCGACGATCTGCTCCAGTACGTCCTCGATGGTGACCATGCCGGC